>JBBRQR010000013.1:0-20976 GCA_038226115.1 Sphingomonadales bacterium
CCCTTCGGCCATGAACCGCTCCTGCCAGCGCCACACGCAAGTCTTGGACTTGCCCGTCGCCGCCATGATCGCGACCGTACCCAGGCCATCGCCGGTCAGCAGGACGATCCGCGCCCGCCAAACATGCTTCTGCGGCGAACCCCGCGCGGAGACGATCGCCTCAAGCCGCTCCTTATCCGATGCCGTGACGTCGATCTCGATCCCGGTGCGCATCCCCAACGATCGCACAGAAGCACAGCGCGCGGAATCCTCGCATGGACTCGTCCGTCCCGATCAATCCACTAGCATAGCGGCATCGACTGTAGACACAGATGCGCGTTCGCGTCGGCGCACCTACGCGAGACCAGCGCAAGTGCGCTGCAAACGCAGTAGCTTTTCGCGTCCACAGCCAGCTCACGCCTGATCGCTCCCTCTTAGCGCGCGTCGTCCGCGCCTTCGCCACAGTGTAAGAAACTCGTCGGCGGATGGTCCTTCGCCTTGGCCCTGGGCTGCGATGCTTCCTTCCGCGTGCCCCTTTACCACGAGCAGCGCACCGAGCAGCACGGCGTCGGGATCGTCCTCGCCGAACGCGGCCATCACGCCCGACTTCTCGACGAGGCCACCGAGTTCGATCAATCGCCTTGTGCGTGCGCGTCGTTCCATGACCCAGCCTCTCATATCGGTGCGTGCCTTGACGGCTTCGGCCCTAGACGAGGCTGTCCGGTTTCGTCGCAGCGCCGCCGTACTCGCCCGGAGGCGTGCCAGCAGCTGGAGGGGCGTGGTTCGTCCGGGTACGTTGTTCGCGGCGAAAGAAGGCCGCGCCACGTAAGCGCCACCCCTCCCGCGTTTCGGCCGATACACGCCCCCGTTCGACGGCATCGATGAGCACGCCCGCGAGCGTCTCGGGATCGAGCGCGTCGGCACCGGTGGCGAGGACGAGCTCACCCAGCTGCGTAACCTTGCGCGCCTTGAGCGATCGCTGGCGTTCGGCGAGCGATTTGAGTTCGGCGTCGATATCGCGTGGCTTGCGCATGGAGTCCTCTACCGGGCAGCAGCATTCTTCCAACCAGCGCACATCCTATCACCACCGGCATCACCGGCAAGGCGCTCAAGGCCAGAATCCCCAGCTTTCAGCATAGCCCGTCATTCGAACGGCGCAGACGAGAGAATGCGCGCTTATACGTCGTGCCGACGTGCGCTCAGAAAGAAGCAGAACCAACCTAGACAAACGTCCCGACACGCGGCACCATCTCGCCCTCACCCTTTATACGGCCGCGCATGGCGATCTATCACCTCTCCGCCAAGCTCATCTCGCGCAGCGCGGGCCGCAGCGCGGTCGGCGCGGCCGCGTACCGCAGCGGCGGTGTGCTCCTCGACGAGCGGCAAGGTGTCGAGCACGACTATTCGGCGAAGGACGATGTCATCCACTCGGAGGTGATGCTCCCCGAAGGCGCACCCGAGCGGTTTGCGGACCGGGGCACACTCTGGAACGAGATCGAGCGGACCGAAAAGCGTCGTGACGCGCAGTTGGCGCGCGAGATCGAGGTGGCGATCCCGCGTGAGCTGACCCGCAAGCAGGCCGTCGCACTGGCGAAAGATTTCGTGCGCGATCAGTTCGTGGCGCGCGGCATGGTGGCCGACGTCAACGTGCATTGGTCGATCGCGGAGGACGGCAGCCCCAAACCGCACGCGCATGTCATGCTGGCGACGCGCGAGGTCGGACCCAAGGGTTTCGGCAAGAAGGTTCGCGAGTGGAACGCGGTCGCCGAGCTGAAGCAATGGCGCGAGGCTTGGGGGGATCTCGCCAACACGCGTCTGGCGGAGCTGGGGTACGAGGCGCGGATCGATCATCGCAGTTTGGAGGCGCAGGGGATCGAGCTTGCGCCGCAGCACAAGATCGGACCGGCGGGGGCACGGCGGGAGGAACGCGGCGAGGACGCCGAGCGCGCGGCCGAGCATCGAGCAATCGCCAAGGCCAACGGCGAACGCATCTTCGAGGACCCCTCGATCGCGCTCAAGACGCTGACGCACCAGCAGGCCACCTTCACGCGCGAGGATCTGGCGAAGCTCATTCATCGGCACAGCGATGGGCAGGAGCAGTTCGCGGGCGTGATGGCGCGGGTCGAGGCGTCGCCCGAGCTGGTGCGCCTGGGGCGTGACGCGCGCGGTCGCGAGCGGTGGACGACGCGCGAGATGGTCGAGATCGAGCGACGGCTGGAGGGGCACGCGGAGGGGATCGCGGCGAGGACTCACAGGATCGACCAGCGGCACCGCGAGGTGGCGCTGGGGTCGCGCGAGCTGGGGCCCGAGCAGCGCGCCGCCTTAGAGCATGTGACGAGCGAGCGTGGGCTGGCGGCGGTGGTCGGCTATGCGGGGACGGGCAAGTCCACGATGCTCGGCGCGGCGCGCGAGGCGTGGGAGGCGCAGGGCTACAGTGTCCGCGGCGCGGCGTTGTCGGGGATCGCGGCGGAGAGCCTGGAGGGCGGGTCGGGAATCCACAGCCGGACGCTGGCGAGCTTGGAGCACAGCTGGGGGCAGGGGCGAGACCTGCTCACCAGCGGTCAAGTGCTGGTGATCGACGAGGCGGGGCTGGTCGGGTCGCGGCAGATGGAGCGCGTGCTGTCCTATGCGAGGCAAGCGGGCGCAAAGGTGGTGCTGGTCGGCGATCCCGAGCAGCTGCAGGCGATCGAGGCGGGGGCGGGCTTCCGCGCGCTGGTCGAGCGGCACGGCGCCGCCGAGATCACGGAGGTGCGGCGGCAGCGCGAGGGGTGGCAGCGCGCGGCGACGGTCGAGCTGGCGACGGGGCGGACGGGCGAGGCGCTGGCGCGCTACAGCGAGGCGGGCATGGTGGTGGCGCACGACAGCCGTGAAGCGGCGCGCGCGGCCTTGGTCGAGCGGTGGGATGCGCGGGGGCGGGCATACCCAGGCGAGAGCGCGGTGATGCTCGCCTACACCCGCGACGACGTGCGCGGGCTGAACGACCTGGCGCGCGAGCGGGTGCGCGGCGCGGGCGGGCTTGGGGCCGACGTGGAGGTGGCGACCGAGCGCGGCGCGCGGGACTTCGCGGTGGGTGACCGGGTAATGTTTCTCCGGAACGAGCGCGACATGGGGGTGAGGAACGGGACGCTTGGACGCGTGCGCGCGGTCGAGAGCGGCGGCGAGCGATTGACGGTGGCGATCGACGGTCCGGGGCAGGAGGGACGCGACGTCACCTTCTACACGCGCGACTATGGGCACATCGACCATGGCTATGCGGCGACGGTGCACAAGGCGCAGGGGGTGACGGTCGACCGGGCGTATGTGCTCGCGTCCGAGCATCTCGATCGGCACGCGACCTATGTCGGGCTGACGCGGCACCGCGATGGGGTGGAGCTGCATTACGGGCGCGACGACTTTGCCAGCCCCGAGCGTCTGGCGCGGATGCTGGGCCGCGAGCGCGCCAAGGACAGCACGCTCGACTACGTAGGCCAGCGGGCGGCCGAGCGGACCCCCGAGCAGGCGCGCGCGGGCGATCCGGTGGCGAGCTTCGCCGAGCGGCGCGGGATCGTGAGCGAGATCGTCGCGCGGGTGAAGGCGGCGGTGCCGAGCAAGGAGCGGGTCTTCGCGCGCTTCGGCAGGGCGATCGGGCGTGGGGAGGTTGGGCGCGGCGCGGAGGAGGTACACGGGGGCGGCAGGTTTGCGGGGCTGGCGCTTGGGGCAGGAGGGGACGGGCGCTCGCAAGCGCACGCAATGCAACCCGAGCGCCTGGCCACTCCAATCGAACGCGCGGTGCGCGATTACGCCGAGGCGTGGGGGCAGGCACGGCGGATGGAGGAGCAGGGGCTGCCCGTGCTCGCGCACCAGCGCCAGGCGCTTGGCGACGCTGGGGGTGTGCTGGATCGGGTGTGCGGCGACGGAGCGCGCGACCTGGCGAGCGCGCTTGATCGCCAGCCCGAACTCGCGCCGGGTGACGCGGGGGCGCTCGCAGCGGCGATGGCGCATGAGGGCCAGGTGCGGCGTGATCCCAATCTCCGTGCCGGGCGGTTTCTCGAGCGCTGGCGGGCGGCCGAGAAGCAGGGCGCGCGGGAAAGGCTGAGCGAACTCGCGGGCGAACTCAAGCGCGATCCGCAGATCGAGAGCCTTTTGCGCGCGCGGGGGCGGGTGCCAGGCGAGGACCGGCTACCCCAACTGGAGAAGACGCTCGACATGGGCGGGCTGGGCCGGAGCCGTCAGCGCGGGATCGAGATGTAGGCCATGCAGGGCGACGAGCTGCCACTGGAGGGCGACGAGGACCCGGCGGCGCGCGAGTTTGGGAAGCTGCGCGCCGAGGTGACGAAGCTTCGGGCCGACATCGCGCGCCTCCAGGTCGCCGTCCAGACGGTGCCCAAGATCGACTATTCGCAGACACTGGGCGAGATGGCAGGGGAACAGGAGACGATCGCGGACCGGATCGACGCGGTGGCCAAGCACACGGGCGCGAACCTGCCCTCGGGGTTCTTCAAGGCCGAGGTGGCGCGCGGCGTGCACGCCGGGCTCGAACTGCCCGCCAAGCTGCTTCACGACACGCGTGAGGCGCTGATCCGCGTCACTGAGCGGATCACGGGCGAGGAGCGCGCGCTCGAGGAGGAGCGGCGGCGATGGTGGTGGCCGGTGCTCGGCCTTGGCATCGTCGCAGGGCTGGCGGTGATGCTGATCTTCGTGCTCGCGGGCGTGCGCCACCTTCCCGGCAGCTGGGGCGAAGGCATCGCCGCGCGTGCGATTGGCAAGGCCCCCGCCCAAGCCGGAGCGCAGATGATCGAGCACGACGATCCCGAGCAGTGGCGCAAACTTGTCGAGGGCTATGCGCTGCGCGAGGCCGGGGGAAAGCCGCTCGCCGACTGCCTGGCGCGTATGGAGCGGACGCATAAGCCGATCGTGTGCAGGGTGACGCTCAGCCCGAAGGCGAATTGATGGAATTGGCATTGCTCTTCGTGTTGAGTGACAGGACGACATCTGCTTTTGGTGCCCGGGCCGGGTCAGGGTCGCATAATGAATATCCCAAGGCGATCTCGCGGATCGTTGCCGTATCCGGATCCGTTTGGGCGGGCATGGCGTCGATGGCCTCGATACGTCCCCAAGGGTCGATTAGCAGATGCAGGCTGATCTGGCGGGTGGTGTTGCCGAGTTTTGCGCGTAGCAGCCCCTCCAGCTTCTCCAGGGCGTCCGGGCGGGCGCGAAGCGTCGATCCGGTCGTTCCCACCGACGGCGGGGTAGGTGGCCGATAAGAGGCGAAGGCGTAGGGATCGTCGCTGGGGGTGCTCGCGAGGCCCTGAGCGGCTGCGCTGGCCGTGGCCGGGGCGGGAGGCTCCAGGGTCAGAACAGGTGCCTCCACCGATGGCACGATCGGCACCTCTCGCCACACCGGAGGCGCTGGCGTCGCCAGCGGTGCCGGAGCGGCAGCAACGCTGACGACGGTGATGCTGCGTTCTCGCGGGGTCTGGGGCGCTGGCGACGTTTGACCGAGGAACAGGAGCAGGGAAATCAGCCCAGCTTGAACTACGAGGCTGATCACGAACGACACTATTCTACCGACCTGCGGCCGTCTCTGCCGTAGCACCATTGTTATAGATCATTCCTATTTAGTGACGAGGCGTTTGTGGCATGGATCGGCATAGCCTGACCTCGGATGCTGGCAATTATCTCCAGCTACGGTGTTCTACGCCAGGATAGCACTCGCGTCCCTATCGCCCGATCCGTTAAGAGTTTTCATGCACCGCCCCCTTTATCTATTTTACCACTCAAGCAGTTCTTGAAAGTCCGGATAACACATTTCCAGGAACAACAAAGAGCAAAATGCTTTGCCGCATAATCAAAACCACACACAAGGGAATCATTCCTAATGCACCAAAATAGAAAATCAGTGCGGGCGACCGGCAACCTCCAAAGAAACAGAATACCGGCCCTCGCCGGATCAAAGAAATGTAGGCACTACGCCATCTAATAACATCGTCTTATAATAGTCCGGATCAGCCATCTCGTCCCATGGACGAAGGCCGTTGAATGCCTCTATAAGATTAGCAATATTTCTTGAGCCGTATATGGTGCATGGAAGGACACTGTATGAAGTGAATATCCCAAATTCATGTAACATAGAGGTTGGAACCTCGGCTTTGCCCACAAAGCCCCACATCCCGCTCTTTATAAGGTCGAGGGTACAAAACAGTTCGGCTATGGGATAAGGGTCTACGGGCTGGTTCTCTCCTGACATGACTATAGTGCCATACACCCTTACAAACCCTGCTTCTAGCGGACCCTTTCTGACAGCAGCCAATAGGCACAACCCAGATCGCTGCCCACCCTGAAGCGGTATTGAGTAAACAGATCCAGGATCCGATCGTTGACGGCGGCCCATACCAATCGCTGCCTCCACAAAAACAAACACTCTAAAAGCACAAACAACTTTGTTTAATTTTTTTAAAAAACTGTAAAGTTAACTGTCAGAGCATCCAGTAGCGGTGCACGTCTGTTTCCTGGAAATACGAGAGCCTATAGGAGTACGTACGCCAGTTACCGACCCGTCCTTACCGATAGAGACCTGAGGGGGACTCCGGGAACCGCTTTGACCTGCACGCGAGTTCGCGGCCTTAAACCGACTTTCGCTCATTTCATGTCTTCTGTTAGTTAGCGTGCCGCCCTCCTTACGGATACCGCCCATTTCGCGGATTTTTTGTTCTTCTAACCTGGAAAGGTCACCTTCCGAACCTCGACCGAGTTCCCGATAATCGTGCTTAATCCCAAGGTCTCGATCGTGGGCAGCCTCTCTAACAGATTGATTGATAGTTTTACCCACATATTGATCGCCTGTGAATGGATTCGTTCTCAATAAACAATACCCTCACGAACCCTAGCTTCAATACCCTGAGAAACGTCCCGCACGAGCTGGAGGGAACTTCCGAATATTGTTGGTGTTTCAGGTGGCTCTCCGCGTGCCGATGCCGGCGCACTTCCCTCCGACTCATCGTCCTATTCTGGCGTTTCCTGCATCCCACTTGGATCCCGCCCATCCACGGGATCATTGCCCGCGTAAGCATACAGGTTGACCTGATCCTTGTACCCCACCGGATCGACCTGCAGGAACCGTCCCAGCTGCGGCGAGTAGATGCGCGCCTTGTAGTAGTACATCCCCAGATCGGGATCCACGCCTGGCCGGTGTACTGGAAGCGGCCGCCGTTGGTGGGGCCGGGAATACCATATTCGTCGTAGGTGTTGAGCGCGAGCGTGGTGTGAGCGCGGTTGAAGGCGAGCACGATCGATCCCTGGTGGTCGGCCATCAGGAAGCGCTCGGCGGAGGGAGCGACCGATGCGCCCTCATAGGCCACGAGGGGCTCATCCGCGCCCTGTCCGTGGACGTAGCGCCGCAGCACCGCGGCCGAGCCCTCGTCATACTCGGCCACCAGCGCGTCGCCGTCGTAGAGGAACTGCGTGGTCCCGTAACCGGCGCTCGAAGTCCGCCACAGCCGCCCGAGCGGATCATAGGCCATCGCCACGTTCGCGCCGCCCGAGGCGCTCACGAGGCGGTTCTCGGCGTCGTAGACGTAAGTCGTGGCGGTGTCCCTAAGTAGCACCGTTAGCGTCGATCTTTGACCCGAGCCACTCAGGCGGTTTGCCGTTACCGGTCCATCCCCAATCCCTTAACAATTCAATCGCATCATCCCTATTATATTTGTCCTCTGCCAAGAATGTTGAGAAACCGTAACCACTTTCGTTTAATGCTGCTAAAAATGCCTCAATCTGATCAAAGTCGTTGACGACTATCATCCCATTCGCGCCACCGAAAGACGGCAGGACCGCATCGACCCGACCGATATTTTCTAGACCAATCACAAATGAGTCAACATAGACTTCGATTCCCAGGTCTTCGCCCAACCTTCTCCAATAAGGCGAGGAGCGGTTCGTGTTCTCTGGAAAGTGCTTGTTCAAGGACATATTCTGGTCCCGGTACAAATTCTATCCGACTTGTTAATAGGAATATGATCGACCGGGCCTACGTGTCCGTGGGAGGACCTGCTGGACGCAGCTTTTGCCCCGGGATGAGCCTCCGGACCACGCACCTTGTTTGCTGGAAACGGATCTTTTAGGCCCTTGTTAAGATCTTTATACGCCTTCATGTCAGTTTTGCTTATTCCAGCGACCTTGTCTGCTTTAGCCATTGCAACCATAGCTGCCTTTTCTGAACTAAAGGCCTTCGTTGCTTGACTTGTGGTGCGTTCGGCAGATCCTGCGGCTCGCATTACGCTCGCGGTCTCTCTCATGCCGGCCGCAGCCGACTCCAGATCGCTGCCGATTCCCTCGCCCGCTGGTGAGGGCACCATCATCGCTGCCGTGCCTAGTGCGTCGGTAACATCAGCGAGACGATCTAGTGCTGTTACAGCCTGCGCTCGTGAGATAGAGCCATTGGCACCGCAGGCGTCATACATGCACGTGACACTAGCCGTTTCGTTACCGCTTGGATCCCTGCCATCCACGGGATCGTTTGCGACATAGGCGTACAGGTTGATCTGATCCTTATACCCCACCGGATCGACTTGCAGGAACCGTCCCAGCTGTGGCGAGTAGATGCGCGCCTTGTAGTAGTACATCCCCAGATCGGGAATCCACGCCTGGCCGGTATACTGGAACCGCCCCCCGTTGAACGGCCCCGGGATGCCATATTCGTCGTAGCTGTTGATCGTCACCGCGTTGATGTTGCGATCGAAGACCAGCACGATCGAGCCCTGGTGGTCGGCCGTGATGAACTGCGGCGCGGTAGGGCCAACCCCCGCCCCCTGGTAGCCGATGATCGGCTCGTCCGCGCCCTGGCCGTGGACGTAGCGGTGCAGCATCGCGCCCGAGCCCTCGTCATACTCGGCCACCAGCGCGTCGCCGTCGTAAAGGAACTGCGTGGTCCCATAACCGGCGCTCGATGTCCGCCACAGCCGCCCGAGCGGATCATAGGCAATCGCCACGTTAGCGCCGCCCGAGGCGCTCACGAGGCGGTTCTCGGCGTCGTAGACGTAGGTCGTGACGGTATCCGAGATCAGGTTGCCGTTAGCGTCGTAGGTGTAGGTCGCCGGACCGGCGTTGGTGTATTGGTTGAGGCCGTTGACCGCGTAGTTGCGCGTGACACTCTTTCCACCCGTCCAGACGTAACCATCATTCGATCGCGTGTGGCTGACGATCTGGCCCGCCGGATTGTAGCCCAGCGTCGTCGCAACGTCGAAGGAGTGGCCGAAAGCAATCGTGTCGGAGGTCAGGCGGTCGATCCCGTCGTAGCCATATCGCTGGCTACCGCCATAGCGCGAAACCCGCCGCCCGAGACCGTCGTAGGCCATCAGGTCGAGCTGGTCGCCGGTGGGCCCGAAGGTCTGGATCAGGTGATCGAGCGCGTCGTAGTTCTGGGTGAAGGCGTTGCCGTCGGGGTGCGTGATCCGCGTCCGGTTGCCGTCGGCGTCATATTGGTGGCCGAGCGTGCGCGAGGTGCCGCCCATCGCCAGCGTCGAGGAGGTCAGGCGGCCGAAGCCATCGTACGCGTTGGTCACGCCGTCGCCCGTCGCGGAATCGAAGCGGGCGTAGAGCTGTAGGCCGCGCACGTCGTAGCCATAGTAGACGTTGCGCGTCGCGGTAGCGGGCGGGCACGCGCCCACCTGGATCGGTGCGCAGCCTGCGGGCACCAGCTTTGAGATCACCCGGTTGAGGTTGTCGTAATTGAACGTGAGCGTCCGCCCGTCGCGCCTCCTCACGCTCGTCCGGTTGCCCACCGCATCATATTGGTAAAACTCATAATCGGCGCTGTTCACTTGGCCGACGGTGGTTTTCGAGGGAAAAGTCCACTGCTGCAGGCGATCGTATCCGTCATAGGTCAGCATCGCCAGATTGTGGTCGGCATCGGTGACCGAGGCCTGCTTGCCATTCAGCGAGTAAGTGTAGGTGGCATAATCCTGCTGGAGCGTCGGGACATTATAGGCCTTCTGCACTTTCAGCAGCTGACCTGCCGCATCGTAGACGTTATGCGTGATCCGATCGGGTCCATAGGTGCCCTGCGTGCCAAGCGCGCAGGCGTCGGCAGGCAAGGACGCGAAGACGGCGGCGTTCATGCGTGTCGTCTCGCACGTCTTCTGGCCACGGTCGTCGAACGAGCGGTTGACCACCTCGTATATGGTCCCGCTCGATGAAGTCGCGTCCTGAATGGGATTGCGCCGCGAATCGTAACTCATGTCGACCCGGCTCGCGACGGTGAGCGTCACGTTGTTCGGATCGGGTACCGTCCCGGTCTCGACCGCGATCACCTTGTCGTCAGAATCGCGGTAGGTGTAGCGCTTGGCCGGGCGCACTCCCGACGCGTTGGCTGGGCCGATGTCCCACGTCTTACGGCCGAGTACATCGTATCGGTAATATCGGTCCTTGCCCGCCAGCGGTCCCACGACCGAAAGCAAGCGACCGGCGTTGTCGTAGCCGTAGGTGGTGGTAAGCGTTACGCCGGTCGCCTCGTCAGTCCGCCGTTCGACGCTCGGCAGCTGCGTATTGCCCCAATAATCATATTCGGTGTGAAATTCGCTGCTGAGTGGGCAAGGGTTCGTGGGCGCGGTCGACACCCCGCTTGGATTGGGCGCGGGCGGGCTCGCCAAGCCGCACACATGAACAACACTTTCGCGCGAGATCCCGCTCGAAGTGTATTCGATAAAGGTAACCTTGTGCACGCCGCCCGTGTCGGCTGGGTCAATCTGCTCTGCTAATTGGCCACTGACGTTGTAGGCGTAGTCCGTCTCACGCCCTAGCCCGTCTATATGCCAGATTGGACGAAAGCAGCGTACCTCGTTCGCGTCGCTTCGCGGAATGCATGACGTATTGCCGCCAATGTCAGCAAGCGTGGCCGGGAATTTCGCGCTCTCACTGATGGCCGGAAGACCCGTGCTCGGAACGGCAAACGTAGTTTTGCCGGATATATTTCCAAGTCCATCGTACCCAATAGCGACAGAGTTAAGAAGAGGCGATGTGATGGATGTCAAATGGTTTGCGTTATCGTAACCGAACACCATGACACGGCCAAGCGAATCCGTGATTTGATTGACAAGATAAATATGAGAAAACCCTCCAGTCCCTCGCGATATAATCGCATAGGATTGCTGATAGCTATTTGGTCCTGTCACAGTTACATTGGAGAACGAAGGGCGACTGCTATATACGTCATAGCCTAGATTCTGATAACTATAATTCCACTGTACCCCGTCCTCAGTAGCGGAGGCGACAACAAACTGTGACGCGTTTGGCATCACCGACTTGTAGGCGCTCGTCTCCCCGGGCAAGGTTTGGTCACCTGACGCGGTCTCGATCGCTGACCCAAGCGAGCCTACACAACTAGAACACTTATAGGTGCGTCCCGCAATGTCGATTATCGTATTGTTACCCGAGTAGCTCAGCTGCTGGATCGGTACAGTCGGGTCGGCGTTGCTATACAGTGTAGCTTGCTTCGGGCTTCCCCAACCCGTCTGAGTGATATCGGTACTATCCGTCTGATAAGTGATCGTAATAGAATATCCGGCATTGCTGGAAACTTGAATGGGTCGGTAGAAAGTCCGATGAAACGTGTCGTTAGGTAGATATCCATTCTGATAAGTATAGCGGATCACCTCGCCGTCCGGATAATAGACATAAGATGCATACTTCTGAACGAATTCAGTTCCATTCCCTTTGGAATCTACTTGGAGCTTGTCAAAAACGTACACTACGCCAGAAGGAGCCTGCGTGTATATTCCAGCTAACAATGAAAGTGTAGCCCCGCTTCCGATCGCTGGCGTGCAATCGTAATCGGAACAGGTAAAGGACTCGGAAGAACTACCGCCATAGTGTATGGACACCGAGTCTTTACGAACGCTATCTCCCGTACCGGAAGCCTGATCTACGAGGTAAGGCGTAGAGTTTTGTATGAAGTCGAACTGCAAATGCGGGGCAGCCGGTATCCGTAGTTGCGGCGGTTCAAACGTGAGTTTACCAGTGGCAATATTGACCCCATTATGATCGGGTTCCACGGTGAGTGGCGAAATGACCGTGGGGATGTTTGGCGTTGTCTGTGCCTTGACCGGGCAACCTTGCCCGAACGCAAGGGCTACCGCGGCGAACAGGCCGCAGACCAGCACCGACTTGCGAGCGTTCCTACCGAGCCCAATTTCTACCCCCACAATCGCCCTCCTTGTTATCTGGCTTGGCTCACGGTGCCGATCTGTCGCCCGAGCCGCGGCTAGGCGCAGCTTCCTCCCGTGTTGCTGATCGTCGACTGGGAAACAGGCATGGAGCCCTCTGCGTTATGGTTGCACCTCAACACCTCCCCATCCGGTTGGTGATGGTGATTAAATAAGCAAATTTTCATCTTCGCCCCCTATTGTTGTCCGTTGTCCGCTCACATTGCGTTTCATACACAAGGTCTCTTGGTGCCCTTTAAACCTCTCACCGTCACGCTGTAGGTGCTGTTGACCGAAGCTCCGGTGCTGTCCCGCAGACCGATGGAGATGGCGAAGATCTTATCGTCCCCCGTGTTGCACGCGTCCGCTCCAATACTGGCCGCAGGACTGGTGTATGAAACAGACGCGCCGCCAGCGGCGATCAGGTCGGAGCCATCACCGCTCGGCACCGAAAAACTCTGGATGGTGGGGCTAACCCCATTCTGCTCAAACTTCGTGGGCTGGAAGGTGTAGTTCGTAGAGCCCGCGAGCGTATCTGATGGATTTAACGCCGACATCGGCGTTGGCGTCGGTGTAGGAGTTGGTGTCGGCGTAGGAGTTGGTGTCGGCGTGGGCGTGGGAGTTGGTGTCGGAGTTGGTGTCGGTGTCGGAGTTGGTGTCGGTGTCGGAGTTGGTGTGCCCGTGCTGAGGGAATATTGGGTCCGGTTCCCCGCCGGATCATAGTTCAGGCCAGCCTGATTGCCCGACCTGGGTCCTCCCGAATAGGACGAGTTGGTTAGACGCCCAAGGGCATCATAGGTGTAGGTAGCGGTTTCGGCCGACGCCGCCTGAGCTGCCACGATGACAGGCAACAGCAACCCAGCATAGCGCATCGGCGAGCCTCCCCCCTTAGAACGGCGCGCGCGTATTACACTACGCCGCCATCGCTGATTGGAGCCTATGACACTCCCTCGCTCTACACAATGAATTTACGGCAGTTAACGATATTCACCTCTGGTGCGAAAAGCGGATCGAGGCCAATCGTGCAGCCCTTATGAGCGATCCTGACACTTTGATCTGCTATGTTCATGAGAGCTGGACTCCGCGGATCGAACCAGCGAGCTCTCAGCGCGCCTGGATGGACGAGACCCCTGAGCGTTTCGCGTACCGGTGCCTGCCGCTCTCGATGGCGAACGCGCACGGATGGATCGTGCGCAGCCCATGCGCTTTCTGGAGCAGGTGGACCGGAGGCAACGGCACCGACGCCGTCGAGGTTCGCCCCGACGCGGGAACGCGACCGCACGAGGCGGCCGTGTCGATCTTCGGCCAGGGCGTGCTCAGCTTCCACGTCGCCGGGCTCATTCGGACGTCGCCTGGAACGAACCTCCTCGTCGGCGGCCCACCCAACGAGCCGGTCGACGGCATCAGTCCGCTGACCGGCCTGATCGAAGCCGACTGGTCGCCCTATTCCTTCACCATGAACTGGCGCTTCACACGCGCGGATCATTGGGTGCGTTTCGAGGAAGGTCAGCCCTTCTGCTTCTTCTTTCCGGTTCCCCGAGGCATTGTTGATTCCACCAGCCCAAGATTCGAGCCGCTAGCGGCCGATGCGGAGTTGGCGGCCGACTTCGCGCGGTGGGATGTCTCGCGGCGGGACTTTCAGGATTCGGTGGCCAAGCACCCACCTTCGAAACCCTCGGACAAGTGGCAAAAGCTTTACTATCGGGGGCTGTCGCCATTAGCGGCACGACCCTACGAAGGGCATCAGACCAAGATCCGGGCGAAGCCGTTCGAGGGAGCGGCTGCTCCCCAGTGGACATCGCCCTACGCCGATCGATCCCAGATCGCGGCTCCTGAAGAGCCTTCCGATGTCAGGGCCCAGCTCCGCAGGCGGGATTGGATCCTGCAAACGCAGGAACGCCATCGGCGGTTGGCTTCCGATGGGGGTGGCCTCGCGCGGGTGCTGCCACCGACGCGACAGGAGTTTCTCGACGAACTCTACGCAAGAGGACGACCGGCAATTATCGCCGGCCTCGCCAGCGATTGGCCAGCAGCGCGGGAATGGACGCCCGAAACCCTGATATCGCGATTTGGCAGCCTGACGGCTGAGGTGCAGACGCGGCGGTGCTCCAACGCTTCCTACGAGAGGAACAAGGCCTTCCATCGGCAGTCCATGAATTTCGGCGAGTTCGTCAAGCAGTGTTTATCGGGCGGTAACGACACATACCTGACCGCCTATAACGCCGTCGCGAACACCGAAATCGGGCGGCACCTGAGCGCCGACCTCAAAAGGCTGGATGTGTATCTCAGTCACGACGGGGACCATCCGAACGGAATGGCGTGGATCGGCGGAGCAGGCACGTTCACGCCCCTGCATCACGACCTGACCAACAATCTTCTGGTGCAGATGATGGGATCCAAGCGGGTCAAGCTCATCCCCCCAAGCGAATCTCACAAGCTGTCTGTCAGTGGCGTGTTCAGCAATGTCGAGGACCTCGACGATCCGGCGCGAATAGCAGCCTTTCCGGAAGCCGCGTCGGTCGAGGGGTTCTCGTTCGATCTCGAGCCGGGCGATGCTCTCTTCATCCCTGTCGGGTGGTGGCATCAGGTCCGGGCGCATTCTTTCTCGGCATCGATCACGTACACATGCTTTCTTTGGCCCAATGACGCCCACCTCTCATGGCCTGGCTGAGCGGGGTCCATGTCGCCCGGCTACCAACGACCACCAAACGAGCGTTTTACGGTCACGCCCCGAGGCGTCCGAAACACTCTTGGGCATGGACGACGAGACGGCCGAGCAAGGCCCGGGCTGGTCGTCAAACCCCTAAACGGTGGTTTAGAGGTTTGACGGGCTGCGATAACGCCCGCTAGTCCATGACCGTGACCTCCCCTGCCCCGCTCTTCGTCGCGTATTACCGCGTCTCGACGGACCGCCAGGGCCGGTCGGGCCTTGGTCTCGACGCGCAGGCCGAAAGCGTCCGGCGACACGTCGAGCGCGCCCAGGGCGAGATCGTGGCGAGCTTCACCGAGGTCGAATCGGGCAAGCGCGCCGATCGGCCCGAACTCGTGCGCGCGCTCGACGTGGCCGGCCGACGGCGCGCGACGCTGGTCATCGCCCGCCTCGATCGATTGAGCCGCAACCTCGCCTTCATCGCCAACCTGATGGAGAGCCGGGTCGACTTCATCGCGTGCGACAACCCCCACGCGACGCGGCTGACGCTGCACATCCTGGCGGCGGTGGCCGAGCACGAGCGCGAGATGATTTCCGCGCGCACCAAGGCGGCGCTGGCGGTCGCGAAGGCCCGAGGCGTGCGGCTCGGCAACCCGCGGCCGAGCCAAGCGCAGATGATCGGTGCGGCCGCGAATCGGGCAGCGGCCGATCGCTTCGCGGCGCGGATGTACGACCAAGTGGTGGGGTTGCGCGGGCAGGGACTGTCGCTCCGCCAGATCGCGGCCGAGTTGAATGGGCGCGGGATCGCAACCGCGCGTGGCCGAGGGTGGGCACCGCAGCAGGTGCGGGCCGTGTTAGCACGGTCGACGCATTGGGCGAAGGAGATCCACCCATAAGTGGTTTACAGATTTCCGTATTTACGCCCATGATAATTGGTCACGCGGCAGATCAGCCTGCGGATCAATGCAGGTCACGTCGGCACCCCCGGCAACATTCCAGCGCCACAGGATGAGATTGACGCCCCGTGTTCGCGCCGAGGGCACGCGCAGGCCCACATAGCCAGCTTCGATGGCCGCCTCTGAGAACTCCCACGATACCGGCCTCTGCTGGTCAACGTCGCGCGTCCGACGCCAATCAAGCTGTAGCAGCGTTTTGTCCACCCCGAGCTGCCGACGTTTCGCCTCTGACGTTAGATCAACGAGATTTTTCGTCTGGACCTCATAGGGGGCGAGCAATCCGGGCCGGACGAGGTCTTGTAGATATTCGGCGATCGCGGTCGTATGATCCTCCGAGAGGTATAGCGCGGGCTGCCCGGGCGCATTCCATCGTCCTCCCCGCACCTTCGCTCCCGCACCCGACATGGGCTCTGAAGCCCATCTTGGTGACAGCATGCGCCAGCAGCGCCGATCGACCGTAGCAGGTAACAGGCCCTCGAACGTCCAAAGCGTAGGGTTCAAGCGTAGACGCCGTCGCGCAGATCCTCGAGATACGCGAACACTGCGGCGGCATGACCCGCCTCGACAAGATCGAGCGCGGTGCTGCCGCCGTGGCCTGGAAGCGGTTGATGACGGAACCAGACGATCGCACGGTCCGCGTCACCTGCGAGCTCTTCAGCGGCGGCGAGAATACGCGCTACAGGCTCCAAGCGCTTCTGCACTGCGGGAGAGCCTGGGCTCTGCGCTAACGTGTTGCGGTGGACACCCGTCAGCTTGGCGAGCTCGCCCATTGGGATGCGAAGCCGGTTACTCATGCGCTTGGGCGAGAGGCGGTCGGCTTCGCAGAAGTCGGCGACGAGGGCAGTCAGCATCGGAGTCTCCATGCAACAAACGTGCATATAGAGCACAATGACTGCACAGGCAATCACACGAAAGCCTTCTTCAAATACGCTCTTGCGGCGTTAATGGTTTCTGTGTTTACGGACCTTATGATCCTCGGCCTTCTGAATCAAAAAGGCGGTGTGGGTAAGACCACACTCAGCCTCAATCTCGCGGGCCACTACACCATAACACGAGGGCTTCGCGTGCTCGTCGTCGACGCCGATCCGCAGGGAAGTGCGCTGGCTTGGTCGAGCGCGCGCGAGAACGTCCCGCTGTTTCCGGTAATCGGCATGGCCAAGCCATCGCTGCATCGCGATCTACCAAGCGTGGCGCGCAACTACGACGTGACGATCATCGACGGCGCGCCCCGCGTGAGCGAGCTCGGCCGTGCGGCGATCTTGGCTAGCGACTTCGTTCTCGTGCCCGTTCAGCCTTCCCCGCTGGATGTCTGGGCGACCGACGAGATCATTCGTTTGATCCAGGAGGCGCAGCAGTTCAAGGAGTCGATCCGCGCCGCATTTGCGATTAATCGTAGAATCGTTAATACGGCAATTGGTCGTGACGTGATGGCGGTGTTCGACGGGCTGCCTTATCCCGTCATGCCCCAGACGATAGGCCAGCGCGTGATCTTTGCCGAGAGCGCCGCGCACGGGATGACGGTAGCGGAGATATCCCCGCAATCCGAAGCTGGGCGCGAGGTTGCCGCGCTCGCAGACGCGATCCTAGACGGAGGAGGAACCTGATGAAAAAGACCGTAGCGTTCCGCCGCCCAGATACCGTCTTAGCGGACGCATGGGTGGGCGCAGGGGCGGAAGCCCCGATCGTCGAAGCCTCTGCACCCACGCCGATGAAGCGATTGACGATCGACATCCCAATGGAGCTGCATCGCCGCGTGAAGCGCGAGTGCGCCGACCGGGGGACGAAGATGGCGGACATTGTGCGCGAGCTTCTGACGAAGGAGTTTCCGTCGTAGTCTCGATGCGGCGCTCGAACACCATTTCGTCGTAACGCTTCAAATACGGAAATGCGGCATTCTTTAAAACCGTGTGTACGCTTGCGTAGCTTCGACACCCATCCCACGATACCTTGAGAGGCCTGTCCCGTCATTCTCTCTATACGGGAACGCGCTAAGCGTCACGGGCAATGGCTATCGGCCAGCGCGCCGACTTCGGCGTTGAACGCGTCAGGCGTTATTGTCTCAATGGGGCCGCGTTCGGGCCATACCTTCATGATCGCCGCCGCATCGACACTTCCAAGGCCGTGTTCGGCACCGATGATCCAGGTCGGTAGCCCCGTGCGCACATACTCGGGATACATCAGCCGGGCATAATCTTCGAACTGCCCATCATCGCTCGCCTCGGGGGCGTAGATCAGTCGTGCCACGAACGCATCGCAGCGGCTGCACTGGATGAGCTTGTTGGCGATCCGCTGCGGCGGGTCGGGAGGCGACGGCGGTGCTGGCCCTACCGTGTCGTAGCACCCGCCGGTGGCCTCGCCCATCTGCCTGCTGATCTCCAGTCCGATCGGTTCGAACACCGCGCGCCGTCGGGCGGTTGTGGGGTCCGCCAGATCGCCCACCACTTCGCAGGTCACGCGCGTGCCGACACCGCCGGGTTCTTCCTGCAAGAGGATGCGGCCGAGCGCGCCCAGGGCCACGTGACGGAACATGTACGCCCAGGTCGTGCCACCCAGGTGCTGCTTCTCGAAGCGGATTTCAGGTGGCAGGCGGATCATGGGACCGCTCCGTTACTCCTCAGGTCCGGGTCACCGCAATTCAGGCGGTCCGACGGCAAGGACGTAAGCCGGTGCCGCGCGGCCCACGACCGCGAAGCTGTGCGCGGTGGCCATGTAGATCGTATGAGGATTGGGAGCGAATCCTTGCCGACTCGACTCGGCGTGTCTGGTTCGACAGTCGCTCGGAGGCGCTGTGGGAGGGGCCGGAACGGCCGTTTGGGGACTTTTCTGTGGATAACCCGGCACCTAGGCGCGCGATTGATTCAAATCTGGGGATTTGCGGTTCGTTTCCATTGCAGCACGCCGATATTCAAGTAGGTCTAGTCCATGGACAAGGCCCGACAGCGCCAGTTTGAGCGAGAGTCTCAAAGCCGACGCCTCGCGAAAGCGAAAGCGGACGGCAAACAGGCGGTGGCGTGGATCTTGCCCGTAGGCGACTTGGCGTTCGTCGACGCGGTGAAGACGGCGCGGGCCTTCGCGAGCCGCGCGGAAGCGGTGAGCCTGATGCTCAACGTGATCCGGGACGACCCCAAGTTGAGAAAGGAACTCGGGCTGTGACCCCATAAACGAATGCCCGGCGCGAGGCCGGGCATTCGGGAGATCAAATCTGGGCACCGACGTTGGAAGCGTCGGGCGAGCGGCGACAACCGCAGCCTGGCTAGGCCTTCCGAACAGCTCCGTCAATCGAAAACGCGCGTCTCGTGCCACGCTCTCGTTTTGCCTGGCCACCGCCCCTCGCATGGAGAGGGCGAATAATGACGTATGACCTGAATGAACGAACCACAGGCAAGCGCCCGCATGGAAAGACGCGCGCGATCGGCGAGGTGCTCGGCGGTAAGCCGCCCGCCAAGGTGCGCCGGACGTATCAGCCGGTGCGCCGCAACAGCCACTATGCCGGTCGCTGCGAGAAGCGCCTGTGGCGGCCGATGAAGCCGCTTGAGCTGCTGTGCATCCTTAAAGCGGCCGAGCGCATGGACGAGCGCGAGCGGCGCAAGGGCGAGCGCCAGGGGCCGTTGGGCGCGATCGGCCTCGAACTGCTGCGACTACTCTGCCGCACGGTCTGCTTCCGCACGGGCAGGCTCGATCCCTCGTACGAGTATCTCGAGCGCAAGCTGCGCCGCTCGCACGACGCGGTGGTGCGCGCGATGGCGCGGCTGCGCGCGCACGGGTTCCTGATCTGGGAGCGCCGCTGCGAGCCGACCGAGAATGAGGGCAGGGGACCCCAGGTGCGCCAGATCAGCAACGCCTATGCGCTGCTCGTCCCCGAGGCTGCGGCGGCGCGCGTCAGCCAAGCCACGCCCTCGTTGCCCGACGATCACGCGCACGCGGCCGAGACGGCGGCGGCCGAACTGACGACGATGATCGATGCCTTGCCACTTGGAGAGCGAATGCGGGCGAGGATCAGCGATGATACGTTGGCCGACAGCCTGGCACGGCTCGGAGGGCTGCTCGGTGTTGTTTAACGCGAATCCGCTCAGCGGCCTGAATCCAGCTCCCTAGTTTATTAAGAGCGAAAAGGACGGGCTTCGCCCGAACGCTATGAGTGAGTGAGTCGGAGAACCTCCGCCCGATGTTAGCAATGGTGACCCTGACCCGACAATGTAGATCACATCCGCTAGTGGATTGATTCCAACGTTTGGTGCCCGCGCCTGACTGCGGCGATGATGTCGTTGGGATCGGCTCGCCAGATGAAGGGGCGAGGCTCCTGATTATGCTCCTTGATGAAGCGGTTGATGGCTGCCTGGAGGTCGACGACGGAGTGGAAGACGCCGTTTTTCAGGCGGCGACGGGTGAGCTTTGCGAAGAAGCCCTCGACCGCGTTGAGCCATGAGCATGACGTGGGCACGAAGTGGAAGGTCCAACGCGGGTGGCGATCAAGCCAGGCGCGGACCTTGGGCTGCTTGTGGGTGGCATAGTTATCGAGGATGACGTGGACGGCCTTGTCCTGCGGCAGTTCTGCCTCGACGGCGTTCAGGAAACGGATGAACTCCTGGTGCCGGTGGCGCTGCATGTTGCGGCCGATCACCGAGCCGTCGAGCACGTTGAGCGCCGCGAACAGCGTCGTTGTGCCGTTGCGCTTGTAGTCGTGAGTCATCGTCGCGCCCCGGCCCCGCTTGAGCGGCAGCCCCGGCTGGGTGCGATCGAGCGCCTGGATCTGGCTCTTCTCGTCCACCGACAGCACGATCGCGTGCGCCGGCGGCGAGACGTAGAGGCCGACCACGTCGTGCAGCTTCTCGGCAAAGGCCTTGTCGTTGGACAGCTTGAAGCTGCGCCAGCGATGCGGTGCCAGGCCATGGTCATGCCAGATCTTCACGACCGAGGACGCTGCGATGCCCACCGCCTTTGCCATGGCGCGCACCGTCCAGTGCGTCGCCTCGTGGGCGGGCGGCTCGAGCGTCAGCGCCACGACCTTGTCGACCAGCGCCGTCTCGAGGGGTGCGATGCCGGGAGGCCGGGTCTTGTCGCGCAGCAGACCATCGACCCCTTCGGCCATGAACCGCTCCTGCCAGCGCCACACGCAAGTCTTGGACTTGCCCGTCGCCGCCATGATCGCGACCGTACCCAGGCCATCGCCGGTCAGCAGGACGATCCGCGCCCGCCAAACATGCTTCTGCGGCGAACC
>JBBRQR010000014.1:0-20223 GCA_038226115.1 Sphingomonadales bacterium
CACTAAAGGCGCGTGGCTACGCCTGGGAGCCAAAGAGGCGTTTCTGGTGGACCGAGATCGCCGAAGCCCAGGCCGAACGCGAGCAGGATTGGCTGCAGATCAACGGCTGCCCATACCCGCCGAATCTAGCGCAGGTGACGTGGCGCGAACGTCACCGCTGAAGTGTAAATAGGCGTCGAAAGGTGACTTGCCGCTCCACAAGATGCTCGAGGCCTATTGATAGGCGTCGAAGCGGGACCCGCCGATCCCGGGGCAGGTAATTGTATTCGTAGACATTTTCTCCCACAGAGGGGGGCCCTGATCGGCGCCGATTTGGACCCCCCATCAATATCGGTATCTGACACAAATTCAAATGGTTACGCATTGGAAGGGCGGGGTCCCGCGTCGACGCCTATTTACAGCCTCATCCGGGGTCTGGCCTGCAAGCCCCGAGTGCGCCCGGTCGGCGTTGTAATAGCTGATCCAGGGCGTCAGGCCGACGCGCAGCTCGGATCCGGTCTCGAATGCATGGAGATAGACACACTCGTATTTCATCGAGCTGCACAGGCGTTCGATGAACACGTTGTCCATCCAGCGCCCATTGCCAGATTGATATGTCCTCGACCTGCAGGCCGTGACGGCAGCAGATATCTAATAATACCTGCTAACGAATTTCTAGGCTAAACATATTTACACTATCACGGGAGAGTATTATGCGGCGCCCCGCATAATTTGTTCCTTGCAAGATAGTCGACATTTTTGAAGGCCAGTGCAGCCATGTATTTGGCGCATTATGATTATGTTGTCGCGAGTTGTCATGCGTTACAGCATGAACGATATTTCCTATCGAGTGGCCCATAATAGTCACATGAAATGAAACATCTGCTTCCTCAACGGGTTTGCTATTGAAATGGCTTGGCTTCCAAGAGCATACGCTAAAAAAGTTCTGACGAAACCATGTCTGGAAATGACCGGACTTTAGACTGCTAGAAGTAAGTCTTAAATATGGAACCAGTCCGCCAGATGTTGGTTGTTGAGCATCAGTTTTAGAAAGTTTCTTTCCCCAACTTGGCACTTAAGATATCCTTTTATGTGGAATATTCACAGACACGAACTCAAGCTTCGATAGCATGACGGACTTCGACCAATGCTCGTAAGGTGTCGTAGATATGCTCCCGGCCCACTGTCAGGCCAAAATGTTGAATAATTAGGTCGTCTAGAAACTGACGATCAGCCTGTTCGAGATCGTCTGACACCTCCAACACCCTGCGCATCTTCATCGCACTGAAAGCCGCAATGATCTCGTCACGCTGCGTCAGATTCAGTTTGTCGGGATTAAGCATATGAAGGCTTGCTTCGATGCGATCTTTATTCAGGTCAAGGGCACCCAGCCCCCGCCCAAAACCAATGCCCTCGATCATTAGGAGGGCGATCGTGCTGTTCAGCAGCGCATGGGCCAGATCGACGCTCACGCCTGGACGAGCATTTAGGCCCATGAGGCGTTGATTCACGAACGCTGCAGGGTTTACGCGGCCGACATATAGTCGCTTACCATAGGCGAGCGGGATGACGAGTTCCGCGACCCGATCGGCGCGCATTTCATACCATTGATGATTTGCCTTCGCCAATACCTCGGGAAGCAGATAGCCCGTGCCGTTACGAACCGTTTCAAACTGCTTGATCCATGCGAGTGCTCCGGTGTGGCCACGGCGTGTCAGCTCTGCCTGCGCTACTCCGCAGCAGAACGCGTCGCTATCTGCCGTCGCGTCATACGAAGCGACGCTGGTCGAGGACAGAAGCACTGGCTTGATGTAATCCGGTTCGATGCCGTGGCCTTTGGCGGGATAGAAAAGCTTGTCCCAACCACGACGTTCGCCGCGTCTGATCGTGAACAAATCACGCACGGGGACCAAGGGAGCGTCAAGTAGCCAATCCACATCTACGAATTGGGCTGACCCGGCTAGTCCGAGCGGACGCGCCTTTATAAGCTGATCGTGACTAGCCAGACGAATCGACATTACATCGTCCTGAGCTCGACCCAGCTCAATTTGAGCTGCGACGCTTGCAACATGTGCATCATCCGCCAGCAGATCGACGGGCTGCTTGAGAATTACGAATTTGGTATCTGACCAGCTTTCATCATCGGCTGCTCGCTTCTCGAGAACGAGCACGTTGGTGACTACTTCGCTGTTGGAGAACCAGCGACCCGAGCCCGAGGTGATGACTGCGCGGAGGTGATAGAAATTGACCAGACGATCGTAGAAAGCCGCACCCCATGCGGTGCCGAGCCAGGCGTTGGGGATGATGATGACGAGACGGCCTTGCGGTTGGAGAAGGTCATAGAACACGAATGGCAGGTAAGCCGACACGTCCGATCGGCCGGGGAGCCCTGCCCCGTTCTTTTCGAGCAGGGTATTCACAGATGCGGTTGCATCGCCATAGGCAGCGCGGCCATTCTGGGCAACGAACGGGAGATTACTTGCCACGCATGCAAACGTGCCCAGCTTTTCACGTATCAAGGCGCCGTCATTTGGATCACGGAATTCAACGTCGAGATCGGGGTGCAGCTTGAAGGCGTCGAGTGGAAAAACTCGAAGTGGTTGCCGCGCCAGTGTCGGCGTTGACAACGAAAAAGTTGCGAGCTGGATAGCTTGCCGATCGAGATCTGAAGCGCAGACCTGACTAGCGGCGTCTGCGCCTAGAATGCCGCCGGCGAGCTTTGCATCCAACGCGGCTCGAACAATCGTTCCGCTCCCGCAGCAAGGATCGAGTATCCGATCGGTCAAGTCGTTGATGCCGAGACGGACCAGCAGCTTTGCCAGCGGTGTCGGCGTCGTATATTGCCCCCGCAGCTTTCGATCGCCCACCGAAGCAGCTGCTTCGAGTATCGCCGAAAGCTGCGTTTGATCAATCGAACCCAACCGTAAGTCAGAAAGCAGGCGGTTGAACTGGCAGAGCTGTTCCCACGATTGGTCGGAAAGGATGCTCAAGCCGAGGGTATCACAAAAAACCGTCCAAAAGTTGCACTGGTCGGAAATACTTTTGAAGACTTCGAGAGCCTCGGCAGGACTCATATCAGTTGAGATCGAGATAACGGGCCCTGCCCTGTCATCGCGCTCGCGCAGAACATGCGCGAACAAGAACTTGCCGGTCCAGTTCATCAGGTTAGCGCGGGCGAGCGCGGCGAAAGCATCATCGCCATCATACTCGGCTTGATAGCGGTCCCACCACAGCGTCACTTCCGCTCTAAACGCTCGGTCACGACCACTAGCGGCTTTTAAGGCTTCAGCCACCAGCCCCTCGTTCGCTAGAATCAGTGAGGAAGGGCCACCGCTTCGGTAAGCCTCGACAAACTGTCGACCTTCCAAACTGCCATCGGCAAACAGGGCATTTATGGTTTGCATAATTTCGGCGCCAAGCGCCTCCCAGCGAACGCGGCTCCCGCGGACGGCCGCCCTTGTCGTTATGTCGCTTAGGGTGGTCCATTCAGTATGCAGGACAAATTCGTCCTCATCGGGATCGAGCGCAAAGAGACGTGCATAGCGGACGTTCCAAAGCACGAAGCTATCCAGACCGAGCATGCGTGCTTTCAGCTCGGCGTTATCAAAAAATTCCTGATCCCCAATGTCGGTATCGGGAAGCTTCAGTTCCCATCCTTGAAGGATGCGAGCCGTGTCACGGTCGCCAAACAGCAGCACATCGGGAAACAGACTTCCGCTCAGATCGGTAACGGTTTGTTCCCCACTCACATCCCGGACTGCTCGAACCTCGTTATGGGCGATCTGTTTTAAGTGCCCAATAAGGTCAATGGCCCATGATCGTTCGTTGTAACCTGCAATCGCCATCAACGAACGGTGCCCAGCAGCGCTGGGCCGATTACCTGGTCAACGTCGATTAGGCCGCGCCGCTTCAAGATGGCTGCCCGACCTGCCGGCTCTATATCCTTCATGGTGGAGGACAGGCTATTGGTTTGCAGGCGCTTAGCCTCGGCCAAGCGCATTGCGGCTACCTCCATGTAATCAACCGGCCCCGTCTTAAATTTGCGGACTTCCTCGTTCTTTTCGATGCCCAGATAGTCCCGTCCTTCGAGCAAAGCTGCCACCAAAAAGCTTCCGCTTCCAAATGCGTTATCAAGGATCAGTTCGCCCGGCGCAGTAAACATTCTAATAAGGTATCTGCCCAAGGCAACCGGCTTTTGTGTTGGATGCCAAACGACACCCCCAGACTCGCTTTCAGACGTTTTACAGTAAAGTGAATCAGTCGGAAACCGCGCGCCGTCACTTTTCACCTGAACAGGCTTAAAGTCGCCATAACTTCCGGTGAACTGGTCTTTTCTGATGCCCTTATCATAAGGATCAGCATACCACATTACCGGTCGGTATTCTGGCTGTTGCTTATAAAATACGCAAATGTCCTCATGCTGACGCAGCGGTTGCCGTCGAGCATTCAAGAAATTGGTTGGTTTGCTCTTGATCCAAACGAATTTATAGCGGAACCACTCTTCCTTGCTTAGCATCAGGCGCGCGGTAAACAGCCCTTGGGAGCTGAGCACGATTACACCGCGGGGCTTTATGATACGCTCGTAATGCGCCCAAAGCCGATCAAGCGGAATTGAGCTGTCCCACTTGTTTTGAGTTGTGCCGTAAGGAAGGTCGCACAAAATCATGTCGACAGACTCACTGTCGACCTTTGGGAGCAGTTTCAGGCAGTCGCCCTCGTGTAGCGTATTCCGCAGAAGTGACATCGTTAGGTCCCGGTGCGGAGTAGTGGAATGTCCTGATCGAGGTATTCCGACAGCGCCTTGCGAACGATCCAGGCGAGCGACACGTCATTGATTGCAGCCCGAGCTTCAAGCATTCGATAGACCTCCGGTGAGACGCTAATCGAGAGGCGCTTAGTTTCTAAGTGTGAGGCATCGCCGCGCATACCTTCGCTCATATCAGCCCTGCACCATGTTGCACCGGAGTGGTGCGTCTTAGGCCATAATCGGTTGGCTTGCGCAATCCTAGTCAGAACAAAAAAGAACAAGGGTGTTTGTGTCTGTAACCTTTCGTCAAACGACCATTTGACGAAATGATACACCTAATCGAGGCTTGGGGCATGCTCCCTCCCCTCTCCCGCTTCGTCAGCTATCTACGAGTTTCGACTGAGGGTCAGGGCCGCTCCGGCCTTGGATTGGATGCGCAGCGCCAGGCTGTCGCCGCTCACGTCGCGACGGCTGGCGGCGAGGTGATCGCCGAGTTTCAAGAGGTAGAAAGCGGTAAGCGGGCCGATCGGCTCCAGCTTGCCGCCGCACTCGCCGCGTGCCGGACAAGGCGCGCGACGCTGGTAATTGCCAAGCTCGACAGGCTGGCGCGGAACGCGCGGTTCCTGTTGTCTGTGGTTGAGGGCAGCGGTGAGGCTGGCGTGGTGTTCTGTGATCTGCCTAGCGTGCCGGCGGGGCCAATCGGCAAGTTCATGGTCACGCAACTCGCTGCTGTCGCTGAGCTCGAGGCAGGGCTTATTAGCCAGCGCACGCGCGCCGCGCTGGCGGTAGCGAAGGCGCGCGGTGTCCGGCTGGGGAACCCCACCCTTACCCCGGCCACGCCAGCGATGGCAGCAGCCGCCCGGTCTGCGCGCAGTCGTCAGGTGACGGCGCGAGCGGCCGACGTATTGCCGGTCGTGCGCCAGGTCCAGGCCGAAGGCGCTGTCAGTCTCAGGGAGATCGCCACGGGGTTACACGTCCAAGGCGTGCGGACGCCTCGGGGCAAGGAGCATTGGTCAGCCGCACAAGTGCGGAGGCTGCTTCAAGCGAACAGTCCTTAGCTGTTCTGAATCCTGCACGACCGCTAACGGTCGCTAAACGCCGTGGTGTTTTTGCTACCGAATGCCGGGATAGCCGCTCATGCTGCTGCCATTTCTAGCTCGCGGGCCATGCGCCTGAGCTGGCAAGCGATATCGTCCTTATCCGCGTGGAACCGTTCAGGGTCGCGCCGGTCGGGTAACAGGCGAGCGACACGTGAGGCGAGTAGGGCGAGGCGACTGGCTCAGTCATTGTCCGGACCCCCTGTCCCATCGGTCCCAATGTCCCAATCGTCAGGGCATCGGGGGTTGTTTGGGACATTGGGACTATTGGGACAGGGATATACATACCGCCCCCGTCCAGCCTTTCCGATCTCTCCTGCAGCCGCCATGCGTGTGAGCCTCCTACGGACGTTGGAGTAGGTCTCATCGGTCAGGTCGCTGACTTCTCGCGCCGTCATCGGCTCATCGGCCGTTCGCAGGGCATCAATGACCGCTTGCCGCTCGCTGGTTTTGCCGATCAAGGAAGCCTCCCCAATCATTGTCCAGCCGCCGGTCATACGGTCGCGGCCGAGCGCCTTTTCATATTCCTCGATCTCACGCCCTCGCGCCGACAACTTGGAAACGTCACCATGCTTCGCCAATACCAAAAGGGTATCGGGGACGCCGCTCAGGCCGTTGGTGCCGCTGATCGTATCGAACGGGTCTTCGGCTTCCATCTTGCGGATATGGTGCAAGACCAGGATGCACAGACCTTCCCGCCGCTTGGTCAATTCGAGCAGGGGCGCGATCCCGTTAGCGTCATCGTCATAGGCCGAGCCGCGTCCGTTAGCGGTAGGCTTGACAGCGCGCCAAACGTCCAGCGTGATGAAGGCGGGACCGGGGTGATCGTCCAGCCACGTTTCGAGCATGTCGACCAGCCCGTTGTCGATCCTCGGCGCGACCGTTTCAAAGTGCAGCCGCATAGGCAGACCACCGTAGGGAAGCATCTTGTTGAGCCGCGATTTGAGCGAGCGGTTGCTGTCTTCCAGAGCGCAATAGAGGACATTGCGAGCCTCGCATTGGATAGAGCCGAACGCGAGGCCACCGCTGGCGACAGCGATCGATAGACCCATCGCCATGAACGATTTGCCGAATTTCGGCTTGCCGGCCAGAAGCGCAAGCCCGTCCGGGAGGATTCCCGGCACGACGTAGCCGAGCGGGTCAAATTTCATGGCGCCCAGTTCGACCGCAGTAAGACTGCCGAACTTGCGGAGGGGTGTCGGCGCGGCCTTAACTTGTCTCAAAGGTGCAGGGCTGTCCCAAGCCTTGGCCGCAAGCAGGACTAGCGTCGCAGCTGTGCCGCCGGCCGCCAACCAGTCCGACACGTCGCCCTTATCGGGCAGGCCCGGAAGCGCCAGCGTGACGCAATCCACGCCGGCCGCGACCAGCTTGCGCGTCACGTCGGCGGTATGCTTGCGGCCCGCTTCGTCGTTGTCCTGTAGGATGACGCACTCACGCCCGATCAGGTAGCTCGCGAAGTTCTCCCTCCACTTTCCGGCGCCGCCGGAATTGGTCGTCGCGACCAGGCCACGCGCGGCAAGCGCGTCCGCGTCCTTTTCACCCTCACAGATATAGACCGGTTCGTCGGCAGGGGCAGCGATCAGCTCGGGCAGTCGATATGGCACAGGGTCTGTGCCATTCAGGCCCTTGATCCATTGCCGCGTGCTGTCCAGGTGTTGCTGATAGAAGCCCTTCTCCGGGCTGGTCTTACGAACGACGCGAAACGTCGGCGCACCGGTGGCATCCCGATAGATGTATGGTCCGGGGGCAGGGATGGCACGGGCCTTGCCGCGCTGGGGCAGTATTCCCGCAGCGCGCAACTCGTCCTTCACCTGCAGCGGGTCGCCGCCGTTGAACGAATTGATGATGACGCCATCGGGTGCGCCAGGCGCGTTGGTCACGCTCATGCCGCGATCTTTCGGGCCGTGTCCCGGCGTCGGGAAAGTGCCCGCCTTGCCAGTCCAGTTGCCTCGATAATGGCGGGTGATCTCTTCAGCCACGTTGCTCATGCCGACACCGGGCGCGCCCAACGCGGGTAGAGCGTGCCCAAGATGCGCGAGCGGGTCGCCACGATTGCGAGGCTGGCGCGGCGCGCGCTATGGTAATCGAACAGGGCACCTGCTTTGTATCCTGCCGCTGTCCCGGTTGCCGCCAAGCTCTCCGGGATAGCGGCATTTCGTTTTGCAGGCGGGTCCGAAAAGCGCGGAAATGCGTTATTGGGGATGCTGACGTTTTGCAGGTAAGCCGTTGTTTTCTGACCGGCTCCACCGGACTTAAAATCCCTCATCGCTAGTCGATATGCCGGTTCGATTCCGGCCGCGGGCACCAGATATCAACGATTGCGCATTCACGCGCGGGACATAGGGGATGTCACCGCCCTCCTTAACCGCGCCCGCCGAAGGTCAAATGTGACCGGCTTCGATGGAATGCCATGTCTCATATCGCTCCGGTCCCTGCCGAATTGCGACAATAGAGGAGTAAAACCTTCGTCAAATCGTCACTCACCTTTCATTACGGCGCAATGCTGTCCGGATTAGTCAGACGGAATAACGTGTCGGAGCGCGCGCGGGGGCATCCGTTGGCGCCGCGCTTCGACCTGTTTGGCCAACAAGGGGACGCACATGACCACCGCCTATTTCAATCTTGCAGCTGGAAATCTCACTCAGGATTGGTCGGGCGCTGGCCTGTTCACCGTTGACGATAGCTGGGCCAATGTACCGAGCATCACCGGTTATCGTGGTGACACCATCACCGGTTCGACCGGCACCGATCCGCGCACCCTGACCGCTGGATCCACCTCGGGCGGCGTTGTCGATATCAATTTCAACCAGACCAACCCCAATACCTTCACCACCGGCGGCGTGACGCGCTTCAGCGGTGCCAATGTCGGCAACAACACCGTCGTTGCGCTTGCCGGTTCGGGAACCGGCACGGCACCGTCGCTGGTTTTTTATCTCGACGCGACCGGCCGCAGCAACATCAGCTTCGCGGCTGTTCTGCGCGATCTTGAAACCGGTACCGACAACGCAGTTCAGCAGATCGCCCTCCAGTATCGGACCAGCCCGACGGGCGCATGGACCAATGTCAGCTATGTCGCCGACGCGACGACCGGGCCGAGCACGGCGGGCACGGACATCGCGCTAACCGGCACGCTCGGCAGCGACGCCAACGGCCAGGCGCAGGTCGAAATCCGGGTGCTGACTACCAACGCGCCCGGTAACGACGAATGGGTCGGGGTCGATAATATCGTTATCAGTTCGGACGCAGCCATCGTCGATAACACCCAGGTAACGATCAACGATATCAGCATCGTCGAAGGCAATGCCGGGACCAGCATCGCCACGTTCACGATCACGCGCAGCGCCAATACCGGTGCCTTCAGCCTTGATTTCGCCACCGCCAACGGCACTGCGACAGCGGGCAGCGATTACGTCGCCAACAGCGGCACGGTGACGTTTGCTGTGGGCGGCGCGCTTACCCAGACGGTGAGCGTCACCATCAACGGCGATGTGACCGCCGAGCTCAACGAGACCTTCACAGTCAACCTGTCGAACCTTGTCAACACGAGTGGTACGGCGACGATCGCCGATGCCCAGGGTCAGGGCACGATCACCAACGACGATATCACCACCACGGCGATCCATGACATCCAGGGTGCCGCCCACATCTCGCCGCTGGCCGGCCAATCGGTGACGACCACCGGCATCGTCACGGCTGTCGCCACCAATGGCTTTTACCTGCAAGCGCGCGACGCCGATGCTGATGGCGATCTCGCCACCTCGGAAGCGGTGTTCGTGTTCACCGGCACGGCACCGACGGTTGTCGCCGGTCAGGAAATCTACGTCACGGGGACGGTCACCGAATTCATTCCGGGCGGTGCCGCCAGCAATAATTTGTCGACGACCGAATTGGCGAGCCCGAGCAACATTGTCGTTATCAGCAGCAATAACGCTCTGCCGTCGGCTACGGTCATCGGTATCGGTGGCCGCCTGCCGCCGACCGAGGTGATCGACAGCGACAATCTGGGAACCTTCAATCCCAACGTCGATGGCATCGATTTCTATGAAAGCCTCGAGGGCATGCGGGTCACGATCCATGCGCCGCGGGCGGTTTCCGGAACCAACAGCTTTGGCGAAATCTTTACGGTGGCCGATAATGGCGCCAATGCGACCGGCCTGACGGCGCGGGGCAGCCTAATCAGCCATGGCAGCACTGGCGATGGCCTGAATGTGACCAACACCGGCCCCGGATCGGATTTCAACCCCGAACGCATCCAGATCGACGCCGGCAGCTTCACGCCCGGGACCATCCCCACGGTCGATGTCGGTGCCGTGCTCAACGATGTCACCGGTGTTGTCGGCTATAGTTTCGGGAATTTCGAAGTCTTGGCGACGTCGGCCGTGACAGTCGCTTCCGCATCGACGCTGACGCAGGAGGTGACGACGCTCGTCGGTACCGCCGACCGGCTGACCATCGCCGATTTCAACGTCGAAAATCTCGACGCCAATGACAGCGACGGCGATACCGATATCGCCGACGGTCGCTTCACCGAAATCGCCAATCAGGTCGTGTTGCGGCTCGGCACGCCCGACATCATTGCCTTGCAGGAAATTCAGGACAACAGCGGTTCGGTCGACAACGGCGTCACCTCCGCCTCGTTGACCCTGCAGACGCTGGTCAATGCGATCGATGCCGCCGGCGGCCCACACTACAGCTTCATCGATAACCCGTTCATCACCAACAACACCAACGGTGGGCAGCCCGGTGGCAACATCCGCGTCGCCTATCTGTACAATGCCGCCCGCGTGACGCTTACCGGGATTAGCACGACGCCCGATGCCGCGACCGCATTTGCCGGTTCACGCCCGCCGCTGGTCGCCAATTTCGGCTTCCATGGTGAAACCGTGACGGTCATCGATAATCATTTCAGCTCGAAGGGTGGATCGTCGGCGTTGTTCGGTTCGGTCCAGCCGTCGATCAACGGTGCTGCCGCCGCGCGGCTGGCGCAGGCGCAAAATGTCGCCGATTATGTCGCCAGCCTTGGCGCGGCGAGCAAGGTCGTCGTCTTGGGCGATCTCAACGAATTCACCAACGAGGAATCGCTCGCGCCGCTTTATAGCGCTGGCCTGAGCGCGCTGTCGCTGACCCTGCCGCCGACCGAGCGCTATTCCTACGTCTTCGAAGGCAATGCCCAGGAACTCGATCAGGTCTTTGTCAGCAGCTCGCTGACGGCGAATTCGGTCCTCGATATCGTGCACACCAATTCGGAATTCGCCGATCGCGTCAACCGCGCCTCCGACCATGATCCGTCGGTGTTGGCGATCAGCTTTGCTGCCCCGGTCATCGAAACCCAATCGCTCGGGTTTCTGGCGACATCGGTCTCGGTCGCCGAAGGCAACAGCGGCACCACCAATGTGACCTTCACCGTCCAGCGGACCGGCGGCACCACCGGCCAGATCGATTTCTCGGGCAGCTTTGCGGGTGGCACCACCACCGCGACCGATTTTGGCGGCACCCTGCCAAGCGGCTTCAGCGGCAGCATCCTGGCCGGCCAGACGAGCGCCACTGTCACCATCGCGGTGAGCGGCGATACGATCGTCGAGGCCAATGAAAGCTTCGGGCTTACCCTGACCGGCGGTACCAACAGTGCCGCAACCGTGCAGGTCGGTGCCGCGTCGACCGCCATCGGCACCATCGTCAACGACGATCTGATCGATCTTTCGACCTATATCCGGGTCGGTCGCTACGACTTGCCCGAACCTACCCGCACCGCAGCTCCGGCCAATAATTTGCTGGCGCAGGAAGTGTCGGCAGTGACGTACAATAAGGACACCAACACGCTGTTCGTCCTTGGTGACGGCGGCACCGCGATCGTGCAGGTCAGCCTGACCGGCCAGTTGATCAACTCGATGACTTTGGCACCGGGCAGCAGCCCGCAGGGCACCACTTTCTACGATCCCGAAGGTCTCGCCTATATTGGCAACGGCCAGTTCGTGTTCACCGAGGAACGCGACCGCAACGCGGTGAAGTTCACCTATGTCGCCGACACGGTGCTGACCCGCGCCGACGTGCAGACGGCAAACCTTGGCACCAATGTCGGCAACATCGGGCTTGAAGGTGTCACCTACGATCCGCTGACCGGCGGGTTCATCTTCGCCAAGGAAAAGAGCTCCGAGGGGATTTTCCAGACAACGATCGATTTCGCCACCAACACCGCAAGCAACGGCTCGGCGACGACCGTAAATTCGATCGATCTGTTCGATCCGACGAAACTCAATCTGCTCGATTTCGCCGATCTCTATGCGCTGTCGAACGTTGCGGCGTTGCAGGGTACCAGCCAGCAGGGCAGCCTGCTCGTGCTCAGCCAGGAATCGGGCCGGATCGTCCTGACCGATCGTGCCGGCAACGTTTCGAGCGCCCTGAACATCGTTTCCGATCCGGGCAACCCGCTCGATGTCGTCGCGCAGCAGCATGAAGGGATCACCGTCGGTCCTGATGGCACCATCTATGTTGTGAGCGAAAATGGCGGCGGTGACTTCGATCATCCGCAGCTGTGGGTCTATCGCCAGTCGCTCGTACCCAACCAGGCGCCGACGGCGATCACGCTTGCCAATACGACGACGGCCATTCTCGAAAACACCAGCACCCAAGCCCGCATCAAGGTCGCCGATGTCGTGGTGACCGATGATGGGCTCGGCACCAATAGTTTCTCGGTGTCCGGGGCCGATGCTGCCGCTTTCGAGGTCGATAGTACCGGCCTGTACATCAAGGCGGGAACGCTGCTCGATTTCGAAACCAAGGCCAGCTATGCGGTCACGGTCAACGTCGACGATCCAAGCGTCGGCGCGACGCCCGATGCCAGCACCAATTTCAATCTGAGCGTCACCGACGTGACCAACGAAAGCGCGTTGCCGAACGTCTATGTGTCGGAAGTCGCACCATGGTCGAGCGGCAACAGTGCGGTCGCCGCCGACTGGTTCGAAGTCACCAATGGCGGCTCGGCGGCGCTCAACATCAGCGGTTGGCGCTTCGACGACAATTCGAACAGCTTCGGCGCGTCGGTCGCGCTCACCGGCGTGACAAGCCTCGCTGCCGGTGAATCGGTGATCTTCCTCGAAACGACGCCGGCCAACGCCGCAGCGACAATCGCACGGTTCGTTAGCACGTGGTTCGGCGGCACAGCCCCGGCGGGCCTGCAATTCGGCACCTATTCGGGATCCGGGGTCGGCCTCAGCACCAGCGGCGACGCGGTCAATCTGTTCGATACCACCGGTACGTTGCGCGCCAATGTCGTGTTCGGCACCTCGCCGGCCGGTCCGTTTGCAACATTCAACAACGCTGCAGGCTCCAATAACGCGACGATCTCGACGTTGAGCAGTGTCGGCACCAACGGCGCCTATGCGCCGAATGCCAACGAGATCGGTTCGCCGGGCACAGTCGGGCGGTTGATCATTTCGGAAGTCGCGCCATGGTCGAGCGGCAACAGCCCGGTCGGGGCCGATTGGTTCGAAGTCAGCAATACCAGCGTCGCGGCAATCAACGTCGCCGGCTGGAAAATCGATGACAATTCGGGTTCGCCCGCCGCTGCGGTGGCGCTCGTCGGTGTCACGTCGATCGCAGCGGGCGAATCGGTGATCTTCATCGAAGCGACCCCGGCCAATGCCGCCGCCACGATCCAGAATTTCATCAACACCTGGTTTGGCGGGAACGCTCCGGCCAATCTGCAGATCGGCACCTATTCGGGTGCAGGCGTCGGGCTTGGTGCAGGTGGCGACGCGGTCAATTTGTACGACAGCGCCAATGCGTTGCGGGCCAGCGTCACTTTCGGTGCGTCGCCGACCGGGCCGTTCGCTACCTTCGACAATGCCGCCGGCCTCAACAATGCGACGATCGCGCAACTCAGCGCGCTTGGCACCAACGGTGCGCATCGTGCCGCCAACGACACCGCCGAAACCGGCTCGCCCGGCGCAATCGTCGCGCGCAACGACGCGCCGATCGGTCGTAATGACACCGCAACGGGCCTTGTCGAAGATGGCAATACCGCCGCCGGCGGCAATGTGCTGACCAACGATAGCGATGCCGATCGGGTCCAGACGACAACCGAGGTACTCCGGGTCAATGGAGTGCGGAGTGGAGCCGAAGCGGCGGGCGGCAGCCTGACAACGGTCGCGGGCGCCACAGTCGTCGATGGCATCTACGGCGCACTGACCATCAATACCGACGGCAGCTATGCCTATGCACTCGACAATAGTCGTGCCGTTACCCAGGCCCTTCAGGGCGGCGCAACGGCGAGCGATACCTTTACTTATCGCGTCGCCGATAACGCGGGTGCCACCGACACGGCGCAATTGAGCGTGACCATCACCGGCAGCAACGACGCCCCGGTGTTGACCGGCACCCCGGCGGTGTTGGCGCATGGCACCGAAGATGTCGCCTATACCGTCCTTGCAAGCGACCTGCTCACTGGCTTCACCGATGTCGACGGTAACACGCTAACGGTCAGCGGCCTTACCGCCTCGACGGGCACGGTCATCGACAATGGCGACGGTAGCTTCACGATCACCCCGGCCGCCAACGTCAATGGCGCAGTGACGCTCAGCTACGCGGTCGTCGATGGTCAGGGTGGGGCTACTTCGGCCAGCCTTGGCTACATCGTCGATCCCGTCAACGACGCGCCGGTGTTGACTGGTGCCCCGGCCGTGCTTGCCCATGGCACTGAAGATGTCGCCTATACGGTCCTTGCAAGCGACCTGTTGGCGGGCTTCAGCGATGTCGATGGTGACGGGCTGGCGGTGTCGGGCCTTGCCGCATCGAGTGGCACGGTCATAGACAATGGCGACGGTAGCTTCACGATCACCCCGGCTGCCGACGTCAATGGCGCAGTGACTTTGAGCTACGCGGTCGTCGATGGTCAGGGCGGCGTGACTTCGGCCAGCCTTGGCTACATCGTCGATCCCGTCAACGACGCGCCGGTGCTGACGGGTGCCCCTGCCGTCCTCGCCAATGGCACCGAAGATGTCGCCTATACGGTCCTTGCAAGCGACCTGCTGGCAGGCTTCAGCGATGTCGACGGCGACGGGCTTGCGGTGTCGGGCCTTACCGCATCGAGCGGCACCGTCACCGACAATGGGAACGGCAGCTTCACGATCACCCAAACCGCCAACGCCAATGGCGCGGTAACGCTCAGCTATGCGGTCGTCGATGGTCAGGGTGGCGTGACTTCGGCCAGCCTTGGCTACAGCGTCGATCCCGTCAACGACGCCCCAGTGGCGCAGTCGGCAAATGCCATAGGAGCCGAAGATACAGCGATTTTCGGTCAATTGGTGGCAACCGATATCGATTCGTCGGGTCTTACCTTCGCAGCTGTCACCGGACCGCAGCACGGTGCGCTGACGCTCAATACCGACGGCAGCTACAGCTACACCCCGTTTGCCAATTATAATGGCACCGACAGCTTCAGCTTCGCGGCGAACGACGGCGGCTTGAACAGCAATGTTGCGGTGGTGGCGCTTACCATCACACCGGTCAACGACGCCCCGACGGCGATCGCACTGGCGTCGCGCAGCATTGCCGAAAATAGCAGCAACGGGCGGGTCGTGGGGACGCTGGCGACGACCGATATCGATAACAGCAGCGGCTTTACCTACACTCTACTCACCAATGCTGGCGGGCGGTTTGCGGTCAACGCTGCGACCGGGGTGATCACCGTCGCCAACGGCGCGTTGCTCGACTATGAAACGGCGCGGTCGCATGTTATCGATGTGCGCGTCACCGACGCAGGCGGCCTTAGCTACCAACAGGCGCTGACAATCGACGTCACCAACGTCTTCGAAACGCATCCGCTGAACGGCACCTCCGGGGCTGATGTACTGACTGCGACTTCGGACGATCCCTATACGGTGCTTGGGCTGGCCGGGAACGACACGATTACGACCCTTGGCGGCAATGACTACATCACCGCTGGCGGCGGTAACGACACGATCTCGTCGGGGGCGGGTAACGACACCATTGTTGCCGGCGCAAGTTCGGGCTTCGACTCGGTCGATGGCGGTGCCGGAATCGATACAATCGTCGCCAGCGGGGCTGGCATCGTGATCGGACTTACGCATATCGCCGGAATCGAAATTATCAACGCCAACTCCAATGCCGGGGTAAGGATCAACGGCAGTGCCGCTGACGACATACTCGACTTCACCGGCGTGCAGCTGATCGGCATCGGCTCGATCGGCGGCGGCGCAGGCAATGACACGATCATTGGTTCCGCCGGCAACGACCGGATCATCGGCGGTGCCGGTGCCGACGTGCTCAGCGGCGGCGGCGGTAACAATGTCTTTGCCTACAGCGCCATCAGCGAAAGCGGCATCGGCGTGCGCGCCGACCGCATCTTCGACTTCCATACCGGCGATATCGTCGACCTATCGGCAATTGACGCCAATGCGTCGGTCGCGGGGAATCAGAGCTTCACCTTCATCGGCTCTGCGCCCTTCACCGGTTTGGGTCAGCTCCGGCTTGGCGACGATGGAGCCGGACATGTGGCGATTTTCGCCAATGTCGCGGGCAATACCAACGCCGATTTCGAAATCATCTTCTACAATCATCCGACAGCATTGGTCGCCGCCGATTTCGTCCTCTGACCGAGTGTTCGTGCATATCGCAGGCGGCGGCGGGTCTTGTGCCGCTTACCGCCGCCTGCGGACGCCCCCGGCACGCCCTGGTGTTGGCGGCGCGAATCAATGGTCTTGCTGTGATGTTCGTTGAGAGTGTCGGTGCCAGACGCGCATGACGTGCATCCGGGTCGGACAGCGATAGCCCGCCGGTGATTTGGCGGTGGCGCGCTTATGCTCGGGAGGCTTTGCACTAGCTTGACAATGACGCGGCGCAGTTGACGTATCTGCTTCTGGCGCGCCGACTTAAACGGACCTTTGCCGCAGGGTGCGGTCGCGGCTAAGTCCGGACCATGGCGCTTCCGGTCGATGATGTATTGCCTGCGCTGCGCACTGCGCTTGCGGCCAATGCCCCCGTTGCGCTGATCGCGCCGCCCGGGGCCGGTAAGACTACCGGGGTCGCGCCGGCATTGCTCCACGACGCCTGGGTTTGCGGGGGCAAGATCGTGCTGCTTTCGCCGCGACGGCTTGCGGCGCGAGCGGCGGCCGAACGCATGGCCGAATTGGCGGGCGAACCCGTTGGACGAACGATCGGCTATCGCACCCGGATGGACAGCCGGGTCTCCGACGCAACCCGCATCGAGGTGGTGACCGAGGGCATATTTGTCCGGATGCTGGTGGCCGATCCCGAATTGCCGGGAACCGCTGCTGTAGCGTTCGACGAGATCCACGAACGCAGCCTCGATAGCGATCTGGCGCTCGCGCTGACCCTCGATGTACGCGCCGCCTTAAGGCCCGATCTCAGGCTGCTGCTGATGTCGGCGACCCTCGACGGCGCGGCATATGAACGGATCGTGCCCGATCTCGTCACGGTCACCAGCGCAGGCCGGATGTTCCCGGTCGAACTACGCAACATTGGCCGAAATGCCGCGGTGCGGGTGGACGAAGACATGGCGGGGGCGGTACGCCATGCGCTGGCGACCGAGCCTGGATCGGTCCTGGCGTTCCTGCCGGGGGCGGCGGAGATCGAGCGGACCGCCGAGCGGTTGGTCAACGGTCTGCCGCACGATGTCGATATTTTCCGGCTCTACGGCGCTCGCGATGGGGCCGACCAACGCGCAGCGATCGCTCCTGCGCCCTTGGGGCGGCGCAAAGTCGTGCTTGCGACCGCGATTGCCGAAACCTCGATCACCATCGACGGCATTCGGGTGGTCATCGATTCCGGTCTCGCGCGCCGTCCGCGCTTCGACCGGGCAGTTGGGCTGACGCGGTTGGTGACCGAACGTGCCAGCCAGGCGGCGGTGACGCAACGCGCCGGTCGCGCCGGACGGACCGCACCCGGCATAGCGATCCGGCTGTGGGAAGCAGCCGAAACGGCTGGTCGTCCGCGCTTCGATACGCCCGAGATCCTTGAAAGCGATCTGACCGGGCTGGTTCTCGAATGTGCGCGGTGGGGCGTCGGTGATCCGCTGTCGCTACTGTGGCTCGATCCGCCGTCGGCGATCTCGCTGGCCGCAGCGCGCAACCGTTTGCTGGCCATGGGTGCGATCGATCACGATGGCCGACCGACCCAACACGGAGAAAAGATCGCTGCGTTGCCGGTGCCGCCCGAGCTCGGCCAGATGCTGGTCGGCGCCAGTGCTATCGGTTTGGGAACGCTGGCGGCGCGTGTGGCCGTGGTGTTGGGCGAGCAGGGGCTTGGTGGCAGAAGCGTGGACCTCGATGAGCGGCTGCGGCTCTGGTCGCGTGATCGGGGCGCCCGTGCCGAGGCGGCACGGGCGTTGGCCGGACGTTGGGCGCGGGCAGCAGGTGCAACGGTCGGCGTCCCCGGCGATGCTGCGCCCGATGCAGCAGCGCAGGTGCTGGCACTGGCCTTTCCAGACCGGGTTGGCCGTCGCCGCGGACCGTCTGGCGCACCCTATCTGCTCGCCAATGGCCGGGCCGTGGCGCTGCCGCCGGACGAACCGCTTGCCGCTGCACAGTGGCTCGTCGTCGGCGATGCCTCGGGCGTGGCGGCGGGGGCCCGCATCCAATTGGCGGCGGCGCTCGATCCCGCGACGGTCGAGCTGTTGTTTGCAGCAAGGATCGTTACGCAGTCGGTGATTGCCTTCGACCGCGCGAGCGGAGGCGTCACCGCCGAAACCGTTCAGCGCCTCGGGGCCATTACCCTGACGCGTCAGCCCATGGAGCGGCCCGACCCGGCGGCTGTTATGGCTGCACTGCGTGACGGGGTGCGCGCCCATGGACTTGGCCTGCTCGCCTGGGACGATGCCAGCACCGCGCTGCGAGCACGCGTTGCATTCGCGCGTGTGCATGGCAGCGCTACTCTCCCCGATCTCGGCGATGGCGCATTGCTCGATCGGCTCGATGACTGGCTGACCCCGTTGCTTGTCGGACGACGCAAACTCGGCGACCTTACCGATGATTTATTGGCCGATGCGCTCACCCGCCTGATCGGTAGGGACGGCGTTCGCACGCTCGAGGGTTTTGCGCCCGCGCAGTTCGAAACTCCGGCGGGCAGCCGTCACACCATCGACTATTCCGCCGACGGTGGACCAGCGGTCGATGCCCGCGTTCAGGCGTTGTTCGGACTGGCGAACCACCCGATGATTGCGCGTGGGCGCGTTGCGTTGACGCTCCGCCTGACCTCGCCGGCCGGGCGGGCAATTCAGGTAACCAAGGATCTGCCACGCTTCTGGGCGGGAAGCTGGGCCGAGGTGCGCCGCGATTTGCGCGGTCGTTATCCCCGGCACCCTTGGCCGGAGGATCCCGCTGCCGCACTGCCCACCCTGCGCACCAAACGCCGCGACGCCGGCAATTAAGACGTGCGGTGCTAAGGCTGATTGCGCCAAGGTCCGGTGAGCCGATAGCCGACCCCGGGTTCGTTTTTCAGCAGAATGGGCGATGCTGCGTCGTCTTCAAGTTTGAGCCGCAGCCCGCGCATCGTCACGCGGAGATATTCGACATCGTCGCGGTGCGCTTCGCCCCACACTGCGCGCAGCAAATGCGTATGGGTGACAACCCGGTCGGGATGGCGGGCGAGTTCGGCGAGAACGGCATATTCCTTGCGGGTCAGCTTGACCTCGGCCCCGCCGCGCAGCACACGCCGCGCCGGCAGGTCGATGAGCAGCGCGCCGATTGCAACGACGCCGCCGTTGTTGGCGGCAGACGTTCGGTGGCGCAGCGCGGCACGGACCCGGGCGAGCAGCTCTTCGGTGTCGAACGGCTTGACGATATAATCATCGGCCCCGAGATCGAGCGCGGCGACCTTTTCGGCGGTCGCGTCGCGCGCCGTCAACACGATGACGGCACGGTCCATCGCCTTGATCAGCGGCACGAGTTCGATGCCGTCGCGATCGGGGAGGCCAAGATCGAGCAACACCAGCTCGCAGCCTTCACGTCGCGCGGCGGTCAGCGCTTCGGCAGCGGTGGCGGCTTCGGCGACGTCATGACCGGCGCGTTCGAGCGCGCCGCGGACCAGCCGCCGGATCGCCGGTTCGTCATCGACGACAAGGATGCGCGCGGTCATTGGTGCGGTGCGCCAGCGATGGCGCGGCAAATCGCGGCGGCGGGCCATTGCACCGTGAACGCCGCGCCGCCGTCGTCGCGATTGGCGGCAATGACACCAAGGCCCATGGCGGCGGCAAACCCCTTGACGATAGCCAGCCCAAGACCGGTGCCGCCGCTCATATCGTCGCCATCGACGCGGGCGAAGCGATCGAACAGCGCCATTTCGCCGCCCGGTGGCAGGCCCGGACCTTCATCGAGTACCGCGACCGTCAAGCCATCGGGTGTCCGTCGTGCCTGGATCGTGATC
>JBBRQR010000015.1:0-20008 GCA_038226115.1 Sphingomonadales bacterium
GCTTACTTCGCGAGTCGTCCGACTTATCCCCGAAGTTCACAGGACCTGTCGCGTTTCATCCCCCTGTGGACGGCGTGGGGATGGATGGCGCGGTTTCGCCGTCTTGCCGCGTATCGGACCAGCCGCTAGGCGTCGATGCACGGGTTATCCCCAGACTTGGCATGAGTTGAAATATTTCCGTCATGGCGCGGCTGCATCTCCATCTGGTGTCCGACTCGACCGGCGAGACCCTCGAATCGATCGTCAAGGCGGGTCTCGGGCGGTTCGAGGGTGCTGACACGATCAAGCACTTCTGGCCGATGGTCCGGTCGGAAGGGCACCTCGACCGAGTCGTCGAGGAAATCGCCAAGCGTCCGGGGCTGGTTCTTTATACGCTGGTCACCGGTGCTGTTCGGGTCCGGCTCGAACATCGCTGCATCGCGCTCGGGTTGCCGGCGGTGTCGGTCCTCGACCCGATCATCAATGCCCTCGCCGATTTTCTCGGGACGGCGGCGGTAACCCGACCCGGGCGGCAGCATGTCATGGATGCGGCGTATTTTCAGCGAGTCGATGCGATTAATTTCACCATGGTCCACGACGATGGCGCCGGCAGCGAGAACTGGGAGGAGGCCGATATCGTGCTGGCGGGCGTATCGCGCAGCTCGAAGACCCCGACGTCGATTTACCTCGCCAACCGGGGATACAAGACGGCGAACATCCCGCTTGTGCCGCAATCGCCGCCGCCGCCGTCGCTGTTCCGCTTGAAGAAACCGCTCGTCGTCGGGCTGACAAACTCACCAGAGCGGCTGATCGCGATTCGCCGTAACCGTCTGCTCACGCTCGGGCAGGCGCCTGATACCGATTATGTCGACGCGGCGACCGTCGCAGCCGAAGTCGCCTTTGCGCGGCGGCTGTTCGCCGACCACGACGTGCCGGTAATCGACGTCACGCGGCGATCGATCGAGGAAACGGCAGCGGCGATCATCAACCTCGTCCAGGCGCGAACCGACGGTGCGGCCGACGCGGCGGGTGGCAAGTGATGCTCACCCCGCGCCACTCATGATCACACTTGCCAGCCAGAGCGCGGCGCGCGCCGCTATGCTGACCGCCGCCGGGGTCGCCTTTACCGCGCTGGCGGCGAACGTCGACGAGGAGGCGATTACGGCGGGCCTTGCGGCGGAAGGGGCGACCGCCGCGCGGGTCGCCGACGCGCTGGCCGAGGTGAAGGCCGTCAAGGTGTCGCGCCGCGTCCCCGGCCTCGTCCTCGGAGCCGACTCGATTGTCTTGACGGCGGACGGACGCTTCCTTGCCAAGCCGGGCTCGCGCGACGGCGCGGCGGCACAGTTGCGCGACCTCGCGGGGACGATGCACAGCCTGGTGTCGGCGGCAGTCATCGCCGAGGGCGGGGTCGCGGTATGGCGCGCGGTCGATACCGCGCGGTTGACGATGCGGGGCGTGTCGGACGCCTTCATCGCCGATTATCTCGACCGTGCCGACCCCGGCGTGATCCACTGCGTCGGTAGCTATCATATCGAGGGCCTCGGCGCGCAGCTGTTCACCCGGGTCGACGGCGACCAGTTCACGATTCGCGGCCTGCCCTTGCTTGCGGTACTCGATTATCTCCGCGTTCGCGGCGAGCTGGCGACGTGATCGCCGCAGGGGTCATCGGCTGGCCGATCGCACATTCCAAATCGCCGCTGATCCACCGTTTCTGGCTGGGCAAGCTCGGCATCGACGGCGATTACGGGCGGTTCGCCGTCGCGCCGGACCGGCTTGGCGACGCGATCCGCGCGCTTAAAGCGCTCGGCCTGCGCGGAGTGAATGTGACGGTCCCGCACAAAGTGGCGGTGATGGCGTTCCTCGACCGCGTCGATCCGCTGGCGGCCAAGGTCGGCGCGGTCAACACGGTTGTGGTCGAGGATGGGGCGCTGGTTGGCTATAACACCGATGTCGAGGGCGTGCGCGAACCGCTGGCGGAAATGATCGGCTCGAGCGAAACCTATCCAAATCACGTCGCAACCTACGTTCAAATAATCGGGGCGGGCGGAGCGGCACGCGCTGCTGTGGTTGGCGCACAAGCAGCCGGCTACGGCGATTTCGACGTGTTCGCACGCTCGCCGGATCGGGCGCGGCCGGTCGCCGAGCTGGCCTGTACACCCTTTTGCACGGCACAACCGCTCGGCGATCTTGGGCCAATCCGCAACGACGACTCCGGGCCTGACGACCAGCGGTACAGCCATGTCGTCATCAACGCGACGACGCTCGGCATGACGGGCAACGACGCGGTGGTGATCGACCTTGATCGCTATTACCCCGACACGATCGTCTTCGACATGGTTTACGCCCCGCTCGAAACGCCGCTCCTCGTGAGCGCCCGCAACCGCGGGCTGCGCACGATCGACGGCCTCGCGATGTTGATCGGGCAGGCGGCGATGGCGTTCGAGCTATTCTACGGCGCCCCCGCTCCCCGCGATCACGATGCCGAGCTGCGCGCGCTGCTCACCGCATGATTATCGTTGGCCTGACCGGGTCGATCGGCATGGGCAAATCAACCGTGGCCGCGATGTTCCGGCGGTTGCGGGTACCGGTGTTCGATGCCGACGGGGTCGTGCACAAGCTCCAAGCCCCCGGCGGTGCGGCGCTGCCGGGGATCGCCGCCGCCTTCCCCGGAGTCGTGGTCGGCGGCGTGCTCGACCGCACCGCGCTCGGGGCGGCGGTGTTCCGCGACACGCCGGCGCTGCGGCGGCTCGAGGCGATCGTCCATCCGCTCGTCGCGACAGCACGGGCATCCTTCCTCCGCCGCTACCGCCGCGCCGCCGTCGTCGTCCTCGACATTCCGCTCCTGTTCGAAGGCGGCGGCGAAGGGCAATGCGACCTTGTCGCCGTCGTCTCCGCGCCCACCGCTGTGCAGCGAGATCGCGTCCTCACCCGCCCCGGCATGACGCCCGACAAGTTCGCCGCGATCCTAGCTCGCCAAGTCCCCGACTCGGTCAAGTGCGCCCGCGCCGACATCGTTATTCCGACCGGCGGCACCAAAGCCGCGACCGCCCGCGCTGTCAGCCGCCTTGTCACCACCCTGCGTCACGCTAAATAGATCCCATGCGCGAAATCGTCTGGGACACTGAAACCACCGGCATCATGCCCGGCGATGGTCACCGCATCGTCGAGATCGGCGCCATCGAGCTGTTCGGGCGTGTCCCTACCGGGCGCAGCTTCCACACTTATCTCGACCCGTGCCGGATGATGCCGAAGGACGCCGAGGGGGTCCATGGCCTTTCGACCGTATTCCTGACCGGGCAGCCAGTGTTCGAAGCGGTGATCGACGATTTTCTCGCGTTCATCGGCGACGCGACACTCGTCGCGCATAATGCTGCGTTCGATATGGAGTTTCTGAATTGGGAACTGCGCCGGGCGCGGATGCCGCTGATTCCCGCAGCGCGCGCGGTCTGCACCCTCGAGCTATCGCGCAAAAAACATCCGGGCGCGAAGCATACGCTCGACGCGCTGTGCAACCGCTATGGCATCGACCTGTCGGCGCGGTCGAAGCACGGCGCGCTGATCGATGCCGAACTGCTCGCGCGGGTTTACATTGAACTCGTCGGTGGGCGGCAGATCGGGCTAGACCTCGCAACGATCGAAGCCGTGGCACCGGCGGCGGCGGCGCGCGACTTCCGTGCCGCGCGCAGCCACGCTGCATCGCCGGAAGAACGCTCCCGCCACGCCGTGTTCGTCGGTGGACTGAACAATCCGGTGTGGTTGGCGTAATTCCCATCGCCGGAGCGTTCATTGACGCGCCACCGGGCCGCGCCTAGAGCGACCGCCCGCATAGAAGGAGACAAGGCATGGACATCCGCGTTTCGGGCCACCAGGTCGACGCCGGAGCCGCCTTCCGCGAGCACGTGCGGACTCGGCTCACCGCGATCGCTGATAAGTATTTCAGCCGCGCGATCGGCGCCAACGTCACCCTTAGTCCCGGTCCGCACGGCGACTTTGTTGTCGATATTGTGATGCACGTGATGTCGGACCTGATCCTCAAGGGGTCTGGCCGCGCGAACGAAGCGAACATCGCCCTCGATGCCGCCGCCGACCGGATCGACAAACAACTCCGTCGTTACATGCGCCGCCTGAAGGACCGTCACGGCCCCGGCAACGCCCGCGCGGTCGATTCGGCGACCGATCTCGACAATGCGGCGTACACGATATTCGCCGCTGCGCCCGAAGCGCCCGACGACGAAGCCGCCGACAACCCACCGATCATCGCCGAGATGCGCGTCGACGTCCCCGATGCAAGCGTTAGCGACGCCGTGATGATGCTCGACCTGCGCAACACGACGGCCTTGCTGTTCAAAAACAGCAAGTCGGGAGTGCACAACATGGTCTACCGGCGCGAGGACGGCAGTATCGGCTGGGTCGAGCCGCACGCGTGATCCAGCTTGGTGATCTAATCGCGCTCGACGGTATTGTTTTTGACCTCGGCGCGACGAGCAAGGCCGATGTGCTGAACATTCTTGCAGTGCATGCGGCGGCGCTTGCCGGGCGTGACGCCGGGGAGGTGACGCGCGTCATCCACGACCGCGAGGCTCTCGGCTCGACGGGGTTCGGGGCTGGAACGGCAATTCCGCATGGGCGGCTGCCCAATCTCGGCGGCATCGTTGCCGTTGCGGCGCGCCTTGCTTCGCCAGTCGCCTACGCTGCGCTCGACGGGCTGCCGGTCGACCTCGTCATCCTGATGCTCGCGCCGAGCGGGGCAGGGGCCGATCATCTCAAGGCGCTCGCCCGCATCAGCCGCGCCCTGCGCGACTCAGCTTTCTGCGCGATGTTACGCGGTGCGTCATCCCCAGATGCCTTCTATGACGTGCTGGCCGGGACACGGCGAAGCGAAGCCGCCTGAGCAGACCCCGTCTTGCCTCGCCGAGATGAGTGAGCCGCGCCTCGCGACTCGGCTATGGACGAGTGCACTGTTGCGCCGGGTTAACGCCGCCGGTGACTTCGCGACAATCCTGCACCGCGGTGACGACATCGCTGGCAGTGTCATCCTCGTTCACCGCGACCGCGCTGGAACCCAGTCGGCGCTCAGCCGTGTGATTGGTCCCGACGGCACGACGTGGCGGGTCGGTGCGAGCGGAGAATCGGTCGATGCATGGGTCGCGCGGCAGCGCGGTTACGACCCGGACGTATGGGTAATCGAACTGGATACCCCTGATCTGGCACGGTTCATCGACGAAACGACTGGCTGACCTTGCGGTGCAGCATAGGCGCGGGCAAGGCGCGAGTTCTTCGATGCCGGAACCGTGGGCGGGTCCGGCGATCATCAGCCCAAGCGGACCGAACCGGGTTCAGCCCAGCGACGCATGGCCATGTGGGCCGATGCCGAGCGGATCCGGGAACGCCGTGGGTGACAAGCGATTGAATGACCTTAAGGTTCCAGTTTACTGCCCGCGCCGCGCTCATCGCGCTCGCCGGCACCTTTGTTTCGGCGGCCGGCGAACTGCCGCAGGCTCCTGCCGCTGCGGCCCGACTGATCGCTGACGTCGCGCCACCCGCTGAACCACTCGCTCCCGAAACTGCCGTTCCCGACATCGCCGCGCCCGAATTCGTCATCGCCGATGAAGATGTCGTCGCGGCCCGCCCGGCGCTGCTGACGACCCTCGTCGGCCAGATGATCAACAGCGCGCCGACCGCCTATGGCGACCGTGAGTGCCTTGCCCGTGCCGTCTATTTCGAGGCGCGGGGCGAACCGCTCGAAGGCCAGCTCGCCGTCGCTCAGGTCATTCTCAACCGAGTTGCGTCGGGGCGTTTCGCCGCGACCGTCTGCGGCGTGGTCAATCAGCATGGCCAGTTCAGCTTCGATCGGTCGCGCACTCCCACTGACGGGCGCGACTGGCGCACCGCGAAGGCAATCGCTGCAATCGCTGCAACAGCAGCCTGGGATGCGATGGCTCCGCGCGCGACCGCCTTCCACGCCACGCGGGTCAGCGTCGATTGGGCATCGATGCACAAGGTCGGCACGATTGGAAATCACGTCTTTTATCGGTGAAGCGTCGAAAGATGTGCGGCGAGAATCGTCAGCGATTAGCCACGGTGTTTGCACGAGGGGCGTTTAGCCATTGCTGTCCTTCACCCGACCCCGGCGCCAGCATTCGTGGTTACGGTTTCGCCGACTAGGCAGCGGAACCCCGCGCGATCTCGTCGCGAAGGACAGCCGCGAATGCAGAAACATCGTCGTTATCGTTAACTTGGTGTCGGCGATGGCGGAGTCGGATCATCCCAGCCGCCACCGAGCGCCTTGTAAAGCCTCGCCAAATCAGTCAGTAACATAGCATCGGACTGGGCGAGCACGTTACGGCTCGACAGCAGCGACCCTTGTGCATCGAGCACTGGCTGGAAATCGCTCAGCCCGGCGTCGAAGGTCGCGCGGGCCAGCCGTGTCGTGCGCTCGGCATCGGCGATCCCGTGACGTAGCTCGGCATTGCGGGCACTCTCGCCGGTATAGTCGGCGAGCGCATCCTCGACGTCCTGCACCGCGACGACCACCGCACGGTGATACGCGATCCCCGCCTCGGTGGCGGCGGCGCGGCGAGCGGCGACGACCCCCTTGCGCCGCCCGCCGTCGAAGATCGGCAGGGTGACGGCGCCGTTGGCGTTGGTCTGGATCGACGCGCGCGCGATCAGGGTCGCGAGGTTGGTCGAGATCAGCTCGGCCATCCCCATCAGGTTGAACTTCGGGTACAAATCGGCCTGGGCGACACCGATATCGGCGGTCGCGGCGGCCAGCTGGCGCTCGGCGGCGCGGATGTCGGGGCGACGGCGGAGCAGGTCCGACGGCAGGCCAGGCGGGACCACCGGCGGCAGCGCGGGCAGGGCGGCGGCGGCGCTCAGTGTAGCATCAAGCCCGTCCACCCCCGCGCCGGTCAGGACGCCAAGCGCATGGATCTCGTCACGGACACGGGCGGTGAGCAGTGGCAGCGACGCGGCGACGTTCGACAGCTGGAGCGCCTGTTGGCGTTGTGGCAGCTCGGCAATCAGCCCGACCTTACGCCGGGCGCTGACCAGCCGCAGCGTCGCCTGTTGGCGCGACAATTCGGCTTGCGCGAGGGCGATCTGGTTCTGGAGCGAACGAAGCATCAGATAGTCGGACGCGACCTCGGCGGCGACGCTGACCTGAACGTCGCGGACGTTCCATTCGGCGGCGGCGGTACGCGCGCGCGCGCCCTCGACGCCGCGCCGGACACCGCCGAACAGGTCGACCTCCCATGAGGCGTCGACCCCGACCGACCATGTCGTGATGCCCTTGCCGGGCCCGGCGATTCCCTGGCCCGGTGTCGGGTTGCCACCACCGCCGAAGGCGCTGGCGATCGAGCTGATGCCACCGTTCTTGCTGAAGTCGATCCGGTTGGACCCGGCGCGTCCGCCCAGCGTCGGCAGGCGCAATGCTCGCGCTTCGCGCTCCTGCGCGCGCGCGCCTTCGATCCGGCTGCGGGCGGTGGCGAGGTCCAGGTTGCCCGCGATAGCGCGTTCGATCAACGAGGTGAGAATAGGGTCGTTGAACCGCATCCACCACTGGCCCGGTTCGGTGCCGATGCCCGATCCGGCGGCTTCAGCAAAGCGCGGTGGGACGGGTACGTCAGGGCGAACGTAGTTCGGGCCGACGGTGCAGGCGGCGAGCACCGCTGCTACTGCAATAGATATAAACCGCTTCATTCCGTGCCCGCCCGACCCTTGCTCGGCTTAAGCAGCAGGACCACCGGCAACGCGCACAAAGTGTAGACCATCAGCGCCCGGTAGACATCGAGATAACCGAGCATCGCCGCCTGCCGCGCGACGATCCGGTACAATTCCCCGGGGGCGGCTGCGCTCGCCTGCGCCGCTGCCATGCCTGCGCCGCGTAGCGCCACCTCGATGCGGTCGAGTGCGGCGGGGTAATTCGGCGCGAGCGGGTTGAGGTGGTTGATCATCCCCGCCTGCCGCGTCTGGCTCTCGATGCTCAACCACGCCTGACTGACGGCGATGCCGACCGACCCGCCGAGATTGCGGAAGACGTTGAGCAGCGACGATGCCTCGGCGGTGTCGGTCGGCTTCAGCCCATTATAGGCCGCCGCGCTGATCGGCACGAACAGGAATGGCAACGCCACCGCCTGATAAGCGCGTGCCCACGCGATATCACCGAAACTCGCCGTCGCATCGATCGTCGTCAAGTTGCCGAGGGCGATCGCCGAGACGATCAACGCACTGCCGATGAGGATGCGGACGTCGACCTTGCCAACCAGCACGCCGGCGATCGGCACGACGACGACTGTCGCCAGACCGCCGGCGGTCATCGCAAAGCCGGCATCGGTCGCGGTATAGCCGAACACTTGCTGGAGCATCTGCGGGATCAACTGGATCGACCCGAACAGCACGACGCCGGTTGTGAACATCACCGCGAGGACGGCGGAGAAGTTGCGGTTGGCGAGTAGCCGGACGTTGACGATCGGCTCCTTCCGCGTCACTTCCCAAATGCCGAGAAAAGCGAGCGCCACGACGGCAGTGATCGCCATCGCCACGATAAAACCGCTGTTGAACCAGTCTTCGCGCTCACCGCGGTCGAGGAAAAGTTCGAGGCTGCCGAGGCCGATTGCGACGAGGGCGAAGCCGATGACGTCGACGTTGAGGCCGCCCCTCAACCGCGCCAGACGCTCGTCGATCAGCTTCTTCGGCTCATCGACGAAGATGTTGACGAGGAACAGCGACAGGCAGCCGACCGGCACGTTAACGAGAAATATCCAGTGCCATGAATAGTTATCGGTGACCCAGCCGCCGATCGTCGGCCCGATGACGGGGGCGACGATGATGACGAAGGCATAAGCGGCAAACGCCTGCCCGCGCTTGGCGGGCGGGAAGGTGTCGGCGAGCATCGATTGTTCCGATGGGGCCAGCCCGCCGCCGCCGATGCCCTGCAGGATGCGCGCGAGGATCAGCACCTGGATGTTCGGCGCGAGGCCGCACAGCAACGACGCGGCGGTGAACAGCACGACCGACAGCATGTAATAGCGCTTGCGCCCGATCACGCTCGACAGCCACCCCGAGATTGGAATGATGATCGCATTCGAGACGAGGTAGCTCGTCAGCACCCAAGTCGATTCGTCGGGCGACACCGACAGGCTGCCCGCGATATGGTTGAGGCTGACATTGGCAATCGAAGTGTCGAGCACCTCCATGAAGGTCGCGATCGAGATGACACCAACCACCAGCCACGGCGAGCGCGCCCCTGCCGCCGACCGCGACGAGTCCCACTGGCCGGGAGCCGCCATCTAGCGGACCTTGACGCGCGGCACGACCGACATGCCGGGGCCGACCGGATAGGCTTCGATGCCGGGCGAATCGATCGCGATGCGGACCGGAACGCGCTGGACGACCTTGACGAAGTTCCCGGTCGCGTTTTCGGCGGGCAGGAGAGCGAAGGCCTGTCCGGCACCGCGCTGGAACGACTCGACGTGGCCGTGGAAGTCGACGTCGGGAACAGTGTCGATCCGCAGCGTAACCGGCTGGCCGACGCGCATCAGCCGCAGCTGGGTTTCCTTGAAGTTGGCCGTCACCCACAGCTTGAGCGGGACGATCGCGAGAAGCTGCTGCCCCGGCGTGACATAGCTGCCCGGCGTCACCGTGCGGTTGGCGATGCGCCCGACAATCGGGGAAGTGACCTGACTATTGGCGAGGTCGGCGGCGGTGACGCGCGACTGGGCGTCGGCCCCGACAACGGCGGCGCGGTCGGCGGCGACCTGTGCTGCGCTCGCATTACGCCGCGCTTCGGCCTCGCGCACCGCCCGGACGGCGGCATCGCGGCGTCCGCGCGCGCCTTCGACCGCCTGGACAGTGGCGTCGACCTGCTGCCCCGCCACGGCGCCCGGCTCGGTCGCCTGCAGCGTGCGATAACGGACGAGATCGGCCCGGGCGCGGACCAGGTCGGCCTCCGGCTGGATGACCTGCGCCTTGGCGGCGGCGATTTGCTGGGCAGTGACATCGACTTGCGCCTGCGCCGTGGCGACAGTTGCCCGCGCCTGACGACCTTGCGCGAGGAGCCCTTCGTAGCGTGCCTGCGACTGGACGGTGTCGATGACGGCAAGCACCTGGCGCGGCCCGACGATCTGGTTGTCGTCGACCAGAACTTCGCGGACGACGCCGGCGACTTGCGGGGCAATGCGGACGATATGGCCGTCGACATAGGCGTCGTCGGTCGTCTCGTACTGGCGAGCGTCGCGCCAATAGAGGAGGCCAGTGACAGTGGCGACGATCAGGACGATGGCAATAACGATCAGCAGGACCGGGCGCTGGCTCAACGTCTTCGGTGGCGGCTCATCGCCGTCAGCCGTGCTATCGGCCGCCTGTTCGGGCTTGCCCGTAGCCGCCTCGTCACGGCGGATCGCGGTGTATTCGGCGGCCTCGGCATCGTCCGGGCCTTGATCGTCGGCTGCGCTCATGCAAGGTTCACTAAACGCATATATATTGCGCCGCAACCGTCGATCGGCTGTGTGTTGGGAGAGGCTGCGCGAAACCGACGATGTCACACGATCTGAACCATGTTTTTGCCGCTTCCGGGGTGCAAACGCCCGACGACAGCATCGGCTTTTTGCTGTGGCGGGTCGCGCATCGCCACCAGCGTGAGGTCGATCGTGTCCTCGCGCCGCTCGGGCTGACCCACCTCCAATTCGTCCTGATCGTTCAGACGGCGTGGCTCGGGCGCGACGGCGCGATCGTGACACAGGCCGGACTCGCCAGTTACGGGAAGGTTAGTCCGATGCAACTATCCAATGTTCTCAAGACATTGGCCGCTAAGGGCCTTGTCGTGCGCGACGCCCATCCCGGAAATGCGCGGGCCAAGCTCGTCATCTTGACCGACGCGGCGGTTGCTTTGTTGGGACACGCGTTACCCGCAGTCACCGCGCTTCAGGCAAATTTCTTCGGGGCGAATGCGGCGTTCGGCGCGGACCTTCATGCCCGGCTGCGGCAGGTCGTCGCGGGGTGGGGCGAGGATGGCTGAGACCGTGCTGCAAGGCGAAGCTGAACCGAAGTTCACGGTGACGCACATGATTCTGCTTTTCACGTCTTTCGGTAAAAATTTTAATCGGCTCGACAATGAGAAAGGCCGCCCGCCGCCCGGTGGCGACTCGGCAAAGCTACGCGATTACTTATGCTGTAGGACAGCAATTTCTCACGCTTAGGCCAATTTACCGAATGGCAGCAGCTTCCTCGCGAGGGTCTGCGCGCCCTTGACGTCGCCGCTCGTCAATAGCGGCAGCACCTGCGCCGTCGCGCGCTTGAGCAGGTTTTCATAAGCGTCGCGCGCCGGTAGCCTCTGCACCGTCTGGAGCAACTGCGTCGCGCGCGCGCCATTGTCGGTCGACAGGTCGAGAAGCGTCAGGCCGTAAAATGCCGGATGGATTGGGTTTCTCGGATCCTTGGCAACCGCAGTTTCAAAATCGGCGATTGCGACCTTGGTCGACGCGCCAAGGACGGTACTCGCCAGAAACTTGCCAAGCGTCGTCACTGCACCCGCATTCCAGCCGCCGAGCGAAGCCCAGGCGAGAGCGTCGTTCGGATCGCGCTTGAGGACCGCTTCGATCCGCGCCTTCGTATCCTTCGCCAGACCGGGCGATTTCGACAATTTGCCGCGATACCCGACCGATTGCGCCTTCATCAGCGCCGCCTCCGCGCTGGCGGGAGCGAGCGTCAGCGCCGCATCGAAGTCGTGGTCGGCGGCGTCGATCAGCGCCTTGGCGCGGTCGCGGTCGACGGTGTCGAAACTGGCGATGATCATCGTTGCCCGTCCGGCGAGCACCAGCGACGCCGCCGTGTTTTCGGCACGCCCGGCGGTCGCCGCTTCGGCGAAACGCCCGTCGTGAAACAGCGACGCCGCCCCGGCAAACGCCGGCTGGGCCGCGAGCAGGGCCAGTGCGATGGCAAGTTTTACAATCATGTCAACGACTCCGCGATCAGTGTCCGTGTCGCCTCTAACCCATAAAGAGCGACAAACGATCCCATCCGTGGCCCGGTGCTCGATCCGAGCAGGGTTTCGTACAGCGCCTTGAACCAGTCGCGCAGGGGTTCGAAGCCACCCGCCTTGCCGGCCTCGTACACCTCGGTCTGATACGCTTCGGCATCCGCGCCGGGACCGACGGCGGCAAGGCGCGTGTCGAGATCGGCGAGCGCCACCGCCTCGCGCGCGTCGGGCTTGCGCCGGACGAGGGTGGGGATGACGAAGTCGCGGGCATAGGCGATCGCATAGCGGACAAGGCGATCGAGATCGGGGTGCGTCGCCGCGCTCGTGCCGGGGAACGAGCGGCTGACATAGCCCCACAACACCGCCGGATCGTCGGTCCCGGCGACGGTGACGAGGTTGAGCAGCAGGCCAAAGCTGAGCGGCAGGTCGAGGCTTGGCGGCGGCCCGCCGTGGATGTGGAACGCCGGGTTGCCAAGCTGCTGCTCGACCGGCTGGGCGGCAAAGGCGGCGACGAACCCGGCATAGTCGTCGACCGCGCGCGGGATGACGTCGAAATGGAGCCGCTTCGCCTTGCGCGGGCTTTGGTACATATAAAAAGCAAGGCTTTCGGGGGCACCGTAGCCGAGCCAGTCGTCGACGCCGAGGCCGTTGCCCTTCGACTTCGAGATCTTGGTTCCGGCCGCATCGAGGAAAAGTTCGTAATTAAACCCCTCGGGCGGGCGGGCACCGAGGACGCGAGCAATCTTGCCCGACAGCATGACCGAATCGATCAGGTCCTTGCCCGCCATCTCGTAATCGACGCCGAGCGCGACCCAGCGCATCGCCCAGTCGACCTTCCACTGGAGTTTGCACTGCCCGCCGGTGACGGGGACGGTGACAGTCTCGCGGGTTTCGGGGTCGACATAGCTGACGGTGGCGGCGGCGACGTCGCGCGCGACCAGCGGGACCTGCAGGACGACGCCGGTGCGCGGGCACAGCGGCAGGAAAGGGGCATAGGTCGCGCGGCGATCGGGGCCGAGGGTCGGCAGGATGACGTCGATCACCGCATCGTAGTTCGCCAGCACCTTGAGCAGCGTCGCGTCGAACGTCCCCGACCGATAGCAATCGGTCGACGACAGGAACTCGTAGTCGAAGCCGAACCCGTCGAGGAAGGTACGCAACCGGGCGTTATTATGCGCGCCGAGGCTGGCGTGGGTGCCGAACGGGTCGGGAACGGCGCTGAGCGGCTGGCCGAGGTGGCGGGTAAGCATGTCCTGTTGCGGCAGATTGGGCGGCACCTTGCGGAAACCATCCATGTCGTCGCTGAACGCGACCAGCCGCGTCGGAATATCGGATAGCACGGCAAAGGCGCGCCGGACCATCGTCGTCCGGACGACCTCACCAAAGGTGCCGATATGAGGCAGCCCCGACGGGCCATAGCCGGTTTCGAATACGATGGGTCCCTTCGCCGGGGGCGTGAGATATCGGTCGAGCAGCTTGCGCGCCTCGACGAACGGCCACGCGGCGTTGGTCTGCGCGGCGTCACGATAGGGGGTCAGGTCGGGCATCGGCACCGTGTCGGCAAAAACGGACGGGGTGGCAAGGGTCGCCGCGGCATCGGGCCGAGGCTTAAGTTGACACGGTTGACACAAATGTCGCGCAATCTTCGCTGCGGTCCTCCCCGGGCCGCGTCGGTCGGCCCGCATGATCGCGCGTTCACCGAACATAGTCCGAAGCGATGACTGTAGGACAGAGGATAATGCGCGGCGTGGTGTGTCGCTTGCCGCCTACGCCTTGACCCCCGCCCCGCGCACCGGCTCGGCAGCGGGATCGAGCGGCCAGCGCGGGCGGGCGACGGCGCTCAGGTCGTCGGGGGCAAGCCTCGCTGCGATCCGCTCGGCCCCCGCCCACGCGATCATCGCGGCATTGTCGGTGCACAGCCACGGCGGCGGCGCGGTGAACGGCACGCCGTGCGCAGCGGCAAGGTCGGCCAGCGCCGCGCGAACCGCGGCGTTCGCGGCGACACCACCGGCGACGACGAAGGCGGTCACTGGCGTCGCGCGTAACGCAAGCCGCGCCCGGTCGACGAGGCAGTCGACCGCCGCTGCCTGAAACCCGGCGGCAAGGTCGGCGGCGTCGCGCGGGGTGACGACGGGCAGCGCATCGCGAGCGCGGAGCACCGCCGACTTCAGTCCAGCGAACGAGAAGTTGGGGTCGGCGCTGCCGACGAGTGGGCGCGGCAGGCGGAAGCGTGTCGGATCGGCGGTGGCGGCAGCGCGCTCGACCGCCGGGCCGCCGGGGAAGCCGAGACCGAGCAGCTTGGCGACCTTGTCGAACGCCTCCCCGATCGCGTCGTCGATCGTCGTCGCCAAGCGCCGGTACCGCCCGACGCCGTCGACCACGATCAGCTGACAATGCCCGCCCGAGACGAGCAGCAACAGATACGGAAAGGTCAACGCCGGATCGATCAGGCGCGGCGACAGCGCGTGGCCTTCGAGATGGTTGATCGCGAACAGCGGCTTGTCCGCCGCAAACGCCAGTGCCTTGGCGGTGACGAGCCCGACCATGACCCCGCCGATCAGCCCCGGTCCCGCCGTCGCCGCGATCGCATCGACGTTGGCCAAGGCAACCCCGGCGTCGGCGAGGACGCCCGCGATCATCGGCGTCAGCACTTCGACATGCGCGCGCGCGGCAAGTTCGGGGACGACCCCGCCGAACGGGCGATGCGCGGCGTCCTGGCTCGCGATTGCCTGCGCGACGATCGTCCGGTCGCCGCGCACGAGGGCAACGGCGGTCTCGTCGCACGACGATTCGATACCGAGGATGAGGGGGTTGCCCACGGCAGCGTGTTCGAGGGGGTCGCGATTACGGGTCACCCGGTCGCTATACCGCGGCGGCGGCTTTCGGCCAGTGTCCGTCGACCGCGCGCCGAGGCGTGTCCGCCGCGCCTTGCCAAGCGCCGCGCCCGCTTGCACAACCGCGCACGATGACGTCGCTCAAACTCGGGACGCGCGGTTCGCCGCTGGCGCTGGCGCAGGCGGGGATGGTGCGCGACGCGTTGGTCGCCGCGCATGGAGTTGCGGTCGAGATCGTCGTTATCATGACGACCGGCGACCGCGTTCAGGACCGCCCGCTGGCCGAGATCGGCGGCAAGGCGTTGTGGACCAAGGAACTCGACGCGGCGCTGCTCGATGGCCGGATCGACCTTGCCGTCCATTCGATGAAGGATGTCGAGACGCACTTGCCCGCCGGGATCGCGCTGGCGGCGATGCTGCCGCGCGCCGACGTTCGCGACCGGCTGATCGGCGCGGCGTCGCTCGCTGACCTCGTCGTTGGCGCGAAGTTGGGAACGTCGTCGCCGCGCCGCGCCGCACAGGTTTTAAGCCATCGCCCCGACGTCGTCATCGTGCCATTGCGCGGCAACGTTGCGACGCGGCTGGCCAAGATTGCCGATGGCGAGGCCGACGCGACCTTGCTCGCCGCCGCCGGGCTCGACCGGTTGGGGATCGCGGCGGGGCACGCGATCGCCCTCGACACGATGCTCCCCGCCCCGGCGCAAGGCGCGGTCGGGATGACCGGCCGCGCCGCCGACGCCGCGACGCTGGCGATGCTCGCTGCCATCGACGATGCCCCGACCCATACCGCCATCCGGATCGAACGCGGCTGGCTCGCGGCGCTGGGGGCCGATTGCCATAGCTCGGTGGCGGCGCTCGCCACGGTCTCCGGCGACCGCTTTACGTTCCGGGCGGAGATCATCGCCCCCGACGGCACCGAGCGCGTAACCGGCGGCGGCGACTTTGCGGTGGCCGATGCGGCGGCGATGGACGGGGTCGCTGCCGACCTGCTCGCCCGCGCCTCCCCGGCTTTGCGCGCTTTATTCTCCGGCCCCGCCTGATGCACGTCGTCGTCACCCGTCCCGCCCCCGGTGCCACGGCGGCGCGGTGGCGCGGGCGCGGGGTGACGGTGACGGTCGCGCCGTTGCTCAGCATTGCCGCGCGGGCGTGGACGCCGCCGGTCGAGATGCCCGACGCGGTCGCCTTCACCAGCGCCAACGGGGTTCGCATGGCGGGTAACGGCGTGGAGCCGTATCGCCATCTGCCGCTGTTCGCCGTCGGCACGGCGACCGCGCGTGCGGCGACCGCCGCCGGCTGGACCGACGTCCGCGATGGCGGCGGCTCGGCGGCGGTGCTGTTCAAAGCGGTCGCCGCCGCCGGTTTCGCGACTGTCCTCCACCTCGGCGGGGTCGAGCGCGTCGCCGCCGCAATCCCGCCCGCGCTGACCGTCGTCGTCCGCGAGGTCTATGCCGCCGCACTGCTCGATTTGCCGTCACACGTCGCGACCTTGCTCGACAGCGGGCGGGTCGACGCCGTCTTGCTCTATTCGCCGCGCACCGCCGCGCATTTCGCTGCGCAGATCGACGCCGTGGGGATCGACCGAAGCCATGTCGCCGTCGCCGCGCTCAGCCCCGCCATTGCCGCCGCCGTCGGTACCGGCTGGCGCGGCGTCGCGGTCGCGGCTGCCCCCGACGACGCGGCGCTGTTCGCTGCCGCCGGGTCGCTCGGCGGTCGCCGGACGGTGGCATGATCGACCCTTACGACCCCCGCGAGGCGACGGCGCGGACCGATCTGTCGGCGGCGCGGCTCGACCGCCTGCGGAGCGGTCGCGTCACCCCGGCGCCAGCGCCTTCCCGCGCGGTGTTTTCGTGGGCGCTAACGGCGGCGCTGCTCGCGTTCGCCCTCGGCCTGATCGCCAATCCATGGTTCGAGCGGTCGGTGCGAAGCCACCTGCCGGGGTTTGCACCGACGCTGTCGCCGACCGTCGCCGACCTTGCCGCGATCGAGGCGCGCATCGCAGCGATCGAGGCACGGCCTGTCACCCGGTCGGGCCCCGCCGCCGCGCTCGATCCGGCGCAGGGCGAACGCCTCGCCCGCGTCGAGGGAGGACTGGCGACGCTGGCGGCGACGGCACCCAATGTCGAGTCGCGAACCGACAAGATTGCGACCGACCTGGCGGCGCTGACCGCGCGGATCGACGCGACGGCAGGCGGGACAGCGGCGGTGCTCGACAGCGCAACGGCGATGGCGGCGCGGGCGCAGGCGATGCTCATCGCCGATGTCGTGCGGCGTCAGCTTACCGTCGGCCAGCCGCTCGGGCCGCTCGAACCCGCGCTGCGGCGCAATTTTGCGGGTCGTGCCGCCCCGCAGGTGGAGGCGATCGTGGCGTTGGGCGCGACCCCGGTCACCGTCGCCGGGCTCCGCGCCAGCCTTGCCGCGCTCCGCCCGGTCATTACAGGATCGGCGACGCCGACGACGGGCGCGCGCGGCTGGTGGGAAACCTTGCGCGATGGCCTGACCGGGGTTGTCGTTCGGGCCGCTCCATCGGCGACAGCGACCGACCCGGCGGCGCGGGTCGACCGCGCCGACCGTGATCTCGCCGCCGGCGACGTGGCTGGCGCGGTGGTCGAAATCAATGCGTTGCCGGTTGCGACGCGGGGCCGGGCGACGGCGTGGCTGGCCGCCGCCAATCGCTATCTGGCCGGGTGGCGCGCGCTGGCGGTGCTCGACACGATGCTGCTCGATCCGCTGCCACCGTCTGTCGGTCTCGGCGCGGCGCGCTAGGCCTCGGACTCAACCCGCTGCAAGCGCGATCGGCGTCGCGGTTATCAACTCCCATTTGCGGTCCGTACTCGAACGACAGTCGCGCCGCTCAAGCCGATTAGGTCCAGAGGCTAGTCGCCCGCTGGATTATGCCCGCTCGCGTCGGCGGCGCGGTAGAAATCCTGAAGCAGCCGCTGCTCGACTTCGGTCAAATACGGGTTCCACACGTCGAGGATGAGGACGATCCGCACCGCGTCGCTGTCGTTCCACGCCTCGTGCTCGATCGTATCGTCGAAGGCGAGCGCATGGCCCTCGACCCATTCGCGCGTTTCACCACCGACGCGAAAGCCGCAGCCGGGCGGCACGACGAGCGGCAGATGGATGATCGTCCGCGTGTTGCTGACCCCGGTATGCGGCGGGATATGAGTTCGCGGCTGCAGGATCGAAAAGAACGCCGTCGGTGCGCGCCCCGGCAGGTCGGCCTGCGGCACCGCAGCCAGCGCCGCCGCCGTCGCCGGACACCGGGCGATCGCTTCGGGAATCGCCGCGCCGTCCTGCCACAGATGATACGCACCCCAGTCGAGCGATCCGTCGAGCGGCGTCCATTTGTTCGGCGGCGCGCCGGGGTCCATCGCGACATACGGCTTGATGCCATCGCGTAGCGCGAGCGCCTCGGCGCGGATCATTGCGGTGTGCGTCTCGAACGCGGCCAGCCACGGGAAATGGTCGCGCGAGAAAAACTCGTCGGCGGGCAGGAACGGGAAATGGAGCCCGGCACAGTCGTTGACGTAAACCCGCCGCCGCCCCGTCGCCGCCGCGATCGCCGCATCGATCCGCCGCCGCTCACGGTCCGGGACGGCGGCGAGCGCCGGTCCCAGCCCGGCATCGATCTCGGCGGCAAAGGCGGCGTTGCGGGCGGCGACGAAACCGGTCGCGTGCGCCACCGCGTCGCGCAACGGTCCCGCGCATTCGGCGAGCGGTGGCGCGACGGCGATGACCCCCGACCACGCGACGAGGGCCTTGGCCGGGGCGCCAATCCGCTCGAACCGCTCGGCGGACCTGATCAGCGCGGTCAGGTCGCGCGCGTCGAGCGCAAGTGCCGACGCCAGCGCCGCGCCCTCGCCGCCGTCGTCGCCCATTGCGCGGCGGGCTTTCGCGAGGTTGAGCCACAGCGGCAGCCCGGCGGGGTCGAGAGCGGCGGCCTGGGCGAAAAGGTCGGCGGCGGCGGCGGCGTCGCCCGCATTCAACCGTTGCAGCCCGGCGCTGTTGAGCGCGTTCGGAGTCGCCCCCGCCGGTCCCGGCGTCACCGGACGCGCTGTGCCGTCACCGTCCGCATCGACCCGACGCGGATGAAGTAATTGCCGAGCGCGCCGCGCTTCAGGTGGACCGGCATCCCGACGCGCGGATCACGCGGCAGCGGCTCGGTTGTTTTCCATACCGCGCCATCATCCATCGTCAGTGTGAATTTGCCATAGTCGCTCGGCCCGACGCTTTTAACGGTCGTGTCGACTTCGGACGGCGTATCCTCGGCGGTGTCGTCGCCCTTGAAGAACGCGACGTGCGGCAGGGTGAAGCCGAACAGCGACCGCCGCGTCGCGCGGATGTCCTCGCGGTCGACAATCTTGACGTCGCCCTTGGCCGTCGCCTCGACCAGCTTTGTCGATGCGGCGTCGAAGCACGCCAGCCGCGCCGTGCTGTCGGCAATCTGTTTGCACACGGTCAATTCGGTGATCACGCTCGCCGCTGCCTCATGCGGGCGCGGGGTCGGGCGGGCAGCGAGCGGGCCGGTGACGGCGAATGCACCAACGGCGACGACGGCTGTCAGATACTTCACGGCGATCCACCCTGTTCGCTTCGATACACGGTCGCTACCGCGCATGTGACGGATTTGCAACATAGCTTCGCCTAACTGTGACGGTTCGGCGTATCGCTGTTGCGGACTGATGAACGGTATTTCATACACCTGCCATGCAGTCTGCACCGGGACCTTTTTGGGCCGGTCGGGCCAGCGTTGTTATTTTTGAGGGGATACCACTCATGTTGCCGAACTCGCTTAAGACGGTCCTGCTGCGATCGACCATGCTCGTCGGGGCCGCCACTTTCGCCCTCCCTGCGGTTGCGGCAGTTGCCGTTGCTGCGCCGGCCGCCAATGCCGCTGCCGACGCGACGCCCGCCGATACCGCGGCGGAGATCACCGTCACCGGTTCGCTGATCAAGAACCCCAACCTCGTCCGCGCCACGCCCGTCATCGTGACGACGTCGGAGGAAATTCAGCTCAAGCAGTCGAACGTCGCCGAAGACGTCCTGCGCGAGATTCCGGGCGTCGTGCCGTCGGTCGGTTCGGCCGTCAACAACGGCAATGGCGGCGCATCGTTCGTCAACCTTCGCGGCATCGGCTCGAACCGCAACCTCGTTCTGCTCGATGGCAACCGCCTCGTTCCGGCGGGCCTCGACGGTCGCGTCGACCTTAACAACA
>JBBRQR010000016.1:0-19375 GCA_038226115.1 Sphingomonadales bacterium
AGCTGCCATTCGACAAGGTCGAAGCCGGTGATCGCCTCGGTCACTGGATGCTCGACCTGGAGGCGGGTGTTCATCTCCATGAAGTAGAACGCCGGGTCGCCGTTGGCGTCGACGGCATCGAGATCGAGGATGAACTCGACCGTGCCCGCGCCTTCATAGGCGATCGCGGTCGCCGCCGCGCACGCCGCGACGCCGAGCGTGTGGCGCAGGCGGTCGGACAGGCCGGGGGCGGGGGCCTCCTCGATGACCTTCTGGTGGCGGCGCTGGAGCGAGCAGTCGCGTTCGAACAAATGGACGACGTTGCCGCGGGCGTCGGCGAAGACCTGAACCTCGACGTGGCGCGGGCGGGCGATCAGCTTTTCGAGGAGAACCCCGTCATTGCCGAACGCGCGCGCCGCCTCGCGCTGGGCGGCGAGCAGGGCTTCGGCGAATTCGGCCTTGGCGTGGACGGCGCGCATTCCCTTGCCACCGCCGCCGGCGACCGCTTTGATCAGTAGCGGGAAGCCGATCTGTGCGGCGGCGCGCTCGAGGCGGACAAGGCTTTGATCGTCGCCCTGATAGCCGGGGGTGGTCGGCACTCCGGCCTTCTTCATCACCGCCTTGGCCCCGTCCTTCAGCCCCATCGCGCGCATCGCGGCGGCGGGCGGGCCGACGAAGACAAGTCCGGCTTCGCGCACGGCGTCGGCGAAGTCGGCGTTCTCACTGAGGAAGCCGTAGCCGGGGTGGACCGCGTCGGCCCCGGTGCGCGCGGCGGCGGCGAGGAGCTTGGCGCTATCGAGGTACGATTCGGACGCCGGGGAGGGGCCGATGTGGACGGCTTGGCCCGCCTCGCGGACGTGGAGCGCGTGTGCGTCGGCGTCGGAATAGACCGCGACGGTGGCGATCCCCATGCGGTGTGCGGTGCGGATGATGCGGCGGGCGATCTCGCCGCGATTGGCAATGAGGAGCTTCTTCATTCGGTCACATCCGGAACGTGCCGAAGCGCGTTTCCTGTATGGGTTGGGTCAGGCTCGCGGCGAGGCTGAGGGCGACGACGCGGCGGGTGTCGGCGGGGTCGATTACACCGTCATCCCACAGGCGGGCGCTGGCATAATACGGGTGGCCCTCACGTTCGTAGCGTTCACGGATCGGCGTCTTGAAGGCGGCTTCGTCGGCAGCCGATTTGAAGCCGCCGGACCTGACCGTTGCCAGCACGCTCGCCGCCTGCTCGCCGCCCATCACGCTGATCCGCGCATTCGGCCACATCCACAGGAAGCGCGGGGCGAAGGCGCGTCCGCACATGCCGTAATTGCCGGCGCCGAAGCTGCCGCCGGTGACGACGGTAATCTTGGGGACGGCAGCGCAGGCGACTGCAGTGACCATCTTTGCGCCGTGCTTGGCGATCCCTCCATTCTCGTATTTGCGCCCGACCATGAAGCCGCTGATGTTCTGGAGGAACAGGAGCGGCACCTTGCGCTGGCAGCACAGTTCGATGAAATGCGCGCCTTTCTGCGCCGATTCCGAGAACAGGATGCCGTCATTGGCGACAATGCCAACCGCCATCCCCTCGATGTGCGCAAAGCCGGTGACCAGCGTCGTGCCGTACAGCGCCTTGAACTCGTCAAGGACGCTGTCGTCGACGATGCGGGCGATAATCTCGCGCGCGTCCTGCGGCTGGCGCGTGTCGGTCGGGATCAGCCCGTAAAGGTCGCTCGCCGGGAAACGCGGCAGCGTCGGTTTCGCCACCGGCGCGACAGCCGGTGCGGGGAGCGTCGCGGTGATGCGCCGTGCGATATCGAGAGCGTGGACGTCATTGTCGGCGAGGTGATCGACGACCCCCGACAGGCGCGCATGAACGTCGCCGCCGCCAAGATCTTCGGCGGTGACCTCCTCACCCGTCGCCGCTTTGACCAACGGCGGTCCGGCGAGGAAGATCGTGCCTTGGTCACGGACGATGATGCTCTCGTCCGACATCGCCGGGACATACGCGCCGCCCGCCGTGCAGCTGCCCATGACGACGGCGATCTGGCCGATGCCGGACGCGCTCATATTCGCTTGGTTGAAGAAGATGCGCCCGAAATGGTCGCGGTCGGGGAAGACCTCATCCTGGCGCGGCAGGTTCGCGCCGCCGCTGTCGACGAGGTAGAGGCACGGCAGGTGGTTCTGCGCAGCGATCTCCTGTGCGCGCAGGTGCTTCTTGACCGTCAGCGGGTAATACGACCCACCCTTCACCGTCGGGTCGTTGGCGACGATGACACACAACCGTCCCGCGACCTGACCGACTCCGGCGATCATCCCGGCAGCGGGGACATCGTCATCGTAGACGCCGTAGGCGGCAAGCTGGCCGATTTCGAGGAAGGCGGTGCCGGGGTCGATCAGCCGCTCGACGCGCTGCCGGGGGAGGAGCTTGCCGCGCGCGACGTGGCGCTCGCGCGATGCGACCGGGCCGCCATCGGCAATGCGCGTGACGAGTGCGGCGAGGTCGGCGACCAGCACCCCCATCGCGGCTGCGTTGCGCCGGGTCTCCGCCGTTGCGGGGAGGGGAGAACCGATACGTTGCACCATTGCTCGGCTATAGGCGGCGAGCAGGGGGCACTCAACCCCGGCCGCTTTGCAGCGAGCGTCGACCGGGGTAAGGGCAACTGACGGATGAGTGGCCGAGTGGTCTAAGGCAGCGGTCTTGAAAACCGCCGTGGGTGCAAGCTCACCGTGGGTTCGAATCCCACCTCATCCTCCGTGCGCCGCGTCAGTTTCTGCACGGAGGTGTCCCTTGGCGGGGGACCATCGCGACATCATTGCCGCATTGCGTGACCGAGCCGCCGATGACGACTAGCTGCGACACGTAAATGTAGTTGGGTAGCGAGCTGACCGTGTTGTTGCGGACAATGCAGCTCCGGCAGTTGTACGCTGCGATGCCGTTCGCCATCGTATTGATGACGGTGTTGCCGATGATCGACACCCGGTCGAAACCGCCCTGCGCCACTCCCTTCACGTCACCATCGAAAAAGCTGATCCCTTGCATCGTACCGATTGCGCTATTGCCGGTGATGACGATGTCGGCAACCGGGGGATCGGTTGGTTTTGACCAAGCCTGAATGCAGTCGGGATGCTCACCGGGGTCAACGCGGAAGTCGTGGCAGGCATTATGCGTAATGGTAATCGAGCGCGAGACAGCAAGGTCGATCCCGTCGGCGCGCATCCCAACGAACGAGCTGTTGCTGACCTCGCCGCCGACAATGTGGTCCAAGACGACGCCGACCCGAAGCGCGGAGAATGCAGCTCCGGTAACGGTGATATTGCTGCCGCCATACGCCGCGAAGCCGAAATCGGTCGGCGATTTGACGGCCAGGTTGCTGCCGTCGAACGTCCCACCGGACCAGCGGATTCCGCTTGTGTTACGGAACACCAGCCCGGTCAGGGTGGCTGCGCTCGCATCGACGGTCAGCGGCGGGCTGAATGTGCGCGAGCGGATGATCGTCAGCGGGTACCGTCCAGCGATCAGACGAAGCGTATCGCCGGGCTTGGCGGCGACAAATGCCGATTCGAAGGTGGTCGGGCTCGCCGCGATGACGGCCAGGGCGATCAGGATCATGGGGTTCTCCGATCAGGCTGAGCGGCATTGCTCGCTCAGCTTACCGACACCCATGCGTCCGCCTTTAGACCAACCGTTGACGCGGCCGATGCGATGACGGACTGAAGCGCATGGATACCGCGGTCATCGTCGCCGTCGCCGCCGCGCTCGTTCTGACTGTCGGTGGCGCGCTGCTCACCCCGATAGACGGGTGGTACGCCGCCTTGCGCAAACCGGCGTGGAACCCGCCCAACTGGGTATTCGGTCCGGCGTGGACGACGATCCTCAGCCTGTGGGCATGGTCGGGCGTCCTGGCGTGGCGCGGCGCGGTGGGGGGCGAAGAGCAGACGTCGGTTCTCATTCTCTACGGCGTCAATGCTGTATGCCATTTCGCGTGGAGCCCGTTGTTTTTCAAGTTCCGGCGTCCCGACTATGCACTGATCGAGGTTGTCTTCCTGTGGGCATCGCTGCTTGCATTGCTCATCGGTGATCGCCCGTATTCGGTGCTCGCGAGCTGGATGATCGTGCCGTATTTCGTCTGGGTCAGCTTTGCCGCCTGCCTCAACGCGGCGATTGTCTCGCGCAACCGTCCATTTGCTTAGCCTGCTGGCGCTTGCCCCATCGTCGTGGCAAGCTGCAACAAACGATTGGGGTTGGACATGGCGATAAGTCTCGGGCGCGTGTTCGATGCCATCAGGGCAGTGGTTCCGCCCGGCGATGCTGCCCTGATCCACGGCGACCATGTCACGTCATGGGGCGACTTCAACCGACGGACCGACGCCCTCGCGGCGAGCTTCCTCGCGGGTGGAGCAGTGGCCGGCGACAAGGTTGCGCTGCTGCTTCGAAATGGCCCCGCTTATGCCGAGGCGACGGTGGCAGCGCTCAAGGCGCGGCTGGTTCACGTCAATATCAACTACCGCTACATCGGCGAGGAGTTGTTCTATATCCTCGACAACAGCGATGCCGTTGTCCTCGTCCACGATCCCGACTTCGCGCCGGTTATTGCCACGCTTACCCACCGACTGCCCAGGCTTACCCAGATCATCGAGGTCGGGGCGGCGTTCGAAGCGTTGGCAACGGGCGATGCCGTGCTGACCCCGCAAGATCACAACCCTACCGACCAGCTGTTCATCTACACCGGCGGGACGACGGGGTCGCCCAAGGGCGTGATGTGGGCGCAGGGCGACCTTTGGCTTTTGATGGGCGGCGGTGCGGCGATCGGCGAGGCGCCGCTCGAAGGGATCGAAACCCTCCTCGCCAACATTGCGGCCGGAGTCGGGCGGCAGCGCAGCCTTGTCTTGCCACCCCAGATGCATGGAACGGGGTTTCTGACGACGCTGAGCACACTGGCGCGCGGTGGCTGCGTCGTGACATTGCCCGGCGGCTTCGAACCTCATGCTGCACTCGCCGCGTGCGCTGCTCATGCGCCCGATTATGCCGTTGTCGTCGGCGATGCCTTTGCCCGACCGCTCTTGGCCGCGCTCGACGCCGCCGCCGGGAGCATCTCGTGTCTTGCCACGATGCTGTCGTCGGGGATCATGTGGTCGCCGGAGGTCAAGGCGGGGCTGCTCAGGCACAACCCCGGTCTCATCCTGCTCGACGCGCTCAGTTCGTCGGAGAGCCTGGGGATCGGTGTGTCTATGACGAGCGCGGCGACCGCAGGGGTACCGACGCGCTTCACCGCTGGTCCAGAGACGATCGTTGTCGACGACGACCTTCGTCCGCTCGGGCCGGGGGAGACGGGACGGCTGGCACGAGGGGGGCTCAACCCGCTCGGCTATTGGAAGGATGCCGCCAAATCGGCGGCGACCTTCCCGACGATTGCCGGCAAGCGTTACTCGGTCGCCGGTGACTGGGCGACGGTCGAGAGCGATGGGTCGATCACCCTGCTCGGGCGCGGCAGCCACTGCATCAACACCGGGGGTGAGAAGGTCTTCCCCGAGGAAGTCGAGGAAGCGCTCAAGAGCCATCCCTCCGTCGACGACGCGCTCGTCTTTGGTGTCGCCGATGAGAAATGGGGGCAGGCGGTGACTGCGATCGTTGCCGGATCAGGGGCCGAACAAGCCGAACTCATCGCCCATGTCCGTACCCATCTGGCTCCGTATAAGGCGCCAAAGAGTGTAATATGGGTGAAGGAAGTGCCGCGCGCGCCGAACGGCAAGGCCGATTACGCGCGGGCAAAGGACCTCGCTGCCACCGGCTGAGGCGCCGTCCGACCCGATTTCGCGTCCGGAAGATTACACAAGCTCACACTTCGACCGGCTTTTTACGCCCGAAATGCAAACATGGGCTACTTCTTGCCGAGGCCGAACCCAGAGAAGCGCTTGTTGAAGCGCGCAACCTGACCGCCCATGTCGAGCATCTTGCCCGCGCCGCCGATCCACGCCGGGTGCGACGTCGGATCGATGTCGAGCGACATGGTGTCGCCTTCCTTGCCCCACGTCGAACGCGTCTGGAACTTGGTCCCGTCAGTCATAGTCACATTGATCATGTGATATTCGGGGTGAATGCCGGCCTTCATGCGTTTTGTCCTGCTCGCTGACGACTGGTACCGACCAGCCGAATTGAATGGGCGCGCTTACAGGGTGGCGTCCTACATTACAAGCGCGGTGGCCAGAGCTCACCACGTGGCACGACCTAATGATCGTGGCGAATTTGCACCGTCAGTTGCCTATTGAGGCAATCGCTCCCGAAAAGCTGCGCGATTAGTTGGTCGTGTTGCCGTGCACGGTCGGGGGCGTATTGTGTGGGGTCTGCATATGACATCGACCAAGGGTCTGGCGCTGGTCGCAGGGGCCTTCGCGTTCTCCACCGCGACGACAGGCGCGCATGCAGTCACGACATTTAACGTCACGGCGGTTTCGTCTCACCCAATCTACGGCGGCGCTGGCAATGGGCCGTCCACCGCAGGGTCGCGGAGTGCCTTAGTGACGAACCCCGATGGGTTCGCCCGATCGACGGCGACCGCGTCAGGGGCGCAGTATGTGTCGGCCGCAGCGTCGGCGTCGTGTTATAAGAATGGGAACGTCGTTGGCGCGAGCGTCGGGTACAGCTTCACCATCGCCGGACCTGGCAGTGGGTCGGTCTATGTTCCGATCAGGATTCGCGGCTTCGGATCGATTGCGGCGTTTAATTCGGGTGATGGCAGCAATTCCAACTCGTTTGTCTAAGCGCGGGCGGGGGCTGGCGACTTCTTTGCTTTCGACCGCCAGTGTTCGGGTTCTTCGGTCGTTGGCCGCTCGATGTGCGGGTCGTTCAGCTATGGCACCGATTGCAGCGTCCTCGCGGGCACGTCGATCGATGCCTATCTCTCGATTTTCGTCCTCGCCGGCTACGGCTCGACCGAGACCGGAACGATGGAAATAAGCGGCTGAATCGATCCGATCACCACGATCGACCCCAATTTTCTGCAGGCGAACAACGGCTATTCGGTTACCTTCAGCGACGGTATTACCAATCCCGTGCCCGGTGGTGTTCCCGAGGCGGCGACGTGGGCGATGATGGTGATCGCCTTCGGCGCTTTTGGCATTGTCCTCCGCCGCCGTCGCGATACCGCCGCACGGACCGCCTGAACCGGACAGGCGCTCCGGCGAGAAATGTCGCCGCTGAGCCGCGCGGCGAACGGGTGTCGTAACCGGTCTAACCTTTGCGCCGTTCGTGTGGCATGAGGGTGGTGTGACCGCTCGCCCTCTTTCGTTCGCTGCTCGCGCGGCCGGGACCGGTGTTGCCGTGCTGCTTCCGCTCGGCGCCATCGCACAGCCGGTACCGCCGGAGGCAGTCATCGCCAACGGGCCGGATGACGGTCCAGCCACGGGCTTCGACGCATGGCTCGCCGGATTTCGCGCCGCCGAACTGGCGAAGGGCGTCGCTCCCGCCGTGCTCGACACGGTCCTCGGCGGGTTGCGTTACTCGCCGCGCGTCGTCGAACTCGACCGCGCGCAGCCCGACAGCGCCGCGCGGCCAACGACCTTCGCCAGTTACGCCGCCCGTCACCTCGACGCCGTCCTCGTCGCGCGCGGGCGAACCGTGCATGCAGCGATGCTCACCGACTTTGCCGCGACCGAAGCGGATACCGGCGTTCCCGCCGCGATCATCCTCGGCATCTGGGGGATGGAATCGAGCTTTGGCGTCGTCACCGGCAGCTTCGACGTCCCGCGCAGCCTCGCCACGCTCGCCTTCGACGGGCGGCGGCGCGACCTGTTCACCCGCGAACTCGACGCCGTCGTGCAAATCGTCGCGCGCGGCAACGTCGAGCGCGCTCGGCTGACAGGGTCTTGGGCCGGGGCGATGGGGCAGCCACAATTCCTGCCGTCGACCTATCTCGCCTCCGCGCGCGACGGCGACGGCGATGGGCGTGCCGACATCTGGACATCGCGCCCCGATATCGCGCGCTCGGTCGCGACCAAGCTCGCCGCCGATGGCTGGCGACGCGGGACGGGGTGGGGGGTCGAGGTAGCCGTGCCGACCGACCTCGACCGCGCGCGGGTCCGCAACCTCGTCGCGCCGACGACGTGCGTCCGCGTCTATGAAAAGCACAGCCGCTGGCTGACGATCGCCGATTGGCGCGGGCTCGGGCTGACGACGGTCGGGTCGGTCGCGTTGCCCGACGACGCGACGCTAGCCACGCTGGTCGAGCCCGACGGGCCGAGCGGGCGCGCGTTTCTGACGTTCGGCAATTATCGTGCATTGCTCGGGTATAATTGCTCGAACTTTTACGCGTTGTCGGTGGGGCTGCTGAGCGATGCGCTGCGGTAGGGGCGATCGACACGCCATCGGCGCGGTCATGCTGGCGCAGGGCAGCATCGACGGTTGTGCCAGAGCCTCAGCGGGCCGCATGGCACGACCGTGGGTGCTGGCCTGCGCCAGCATGACGTTCGTTGTCGGGATTGCGGGCTGCGCGACACGTCCGAGCGTACCGCCGCTTCACGCAGCCACATCGTCCGTCCGCGCCCCGCCCGCTTCGCGTTCAGCCAACACTGACCGCGTCAAGATCGGCCAGCCGTATTTCGTTACGGGCCATTGGTATACGCCCGCCGACGACCGCGCCTATGATGTCACCGGCATCGCCAGTTGGTACGGCCCCGGCTTCCACGCGTTGGCGACGGCGAGCGGCGAGCGGTATGATCAGGATGGCCTTTCGGCGGCGCACAAGACGCTGCCGCTGCCGAGCTTCGTTGAGGTGACCAACCTCGACAACGGGCGCGTCCTGACGATCCGCGTCAATGATCGCGGTCCGTTCGTCGATGGCCGGATCATCGACCTGTCGCGAAAGAGTGCGCAACTGCTCGGCGTCGATCGCCCCGGCACGGCGCATGTCCGCGTCCGCCGCGTCTTTCCCGATACGGCGACGGTCGCCGCGCTCGCGCCGCTCCCGACGCAGCCATTGCCGCCGATCGCCATTGCCGCTGCTCCAGTCGCCGTCGTCGAGCCGGGGGCCGTGCCGGGGACGATCTTCATTCAGGTCGCTGCGCTAAGCGACGCAGGGCGCGCCGAATGGCTCAAAGGTTTCCTCATCACCTTCGCGCCAACCGCCGTCGAACGCTCACCCGGCGGGTTATGGCGCGTCCGCCTCGGCCCGTTCGCGTCGGCGCAGGCTGCAACGCCGATACTGGCGCGCGTCCAGGCGGCGGGCTACACCGACGCGCGAACCGTGGTCGCCGCCGCCGACCGCTGACTGGAGTTGCCTGCCTGATGCGTATCCTGCCTGCCGTCCTGCTGCTTGCCGCCGCGCCGCTCGCCGCCGCGCCCGCGCTGCCCGAGTTCGCAACGCCCGCCCCGCAGGCGTATATGAAGGACTTGTCAAACGGCATGGTTCTGTTCGCCAAGGACGCCGACCGCCCGATGCCGCCCGCGTCGATGGGCAAGATGATGACGGTCTATGTCGCGTTCGACATGATCACGCGCGGCGAGGCCAAGCTCGACCAGACGATCACCGTCCGCCCCGAAACATGGACGAAATGGCATTCGCAAGGGTCGACGATGTTCCTGTCGGTCAACGAACAGGTTTCGGTCGCCAACCTTCTTCACGGCATCATCACTTTGTCGGGCAACGACGCTTGCGTCACGCTCGGTGAGGGGCTGGCGGGAACCGAGGACGCTTATGTCGCGCTGATGAACCGCGCGGCGGCGAAGCTCGGGTTGAAGGGCTCGCATTTTGCCAACACCAACGGCTGGCCGGATCCGAACGAGGTCGTCACCCCGCGCGACCTCGCGACGATCGCCGAGCGGACGATCCGCGACTTTCCGGCGCTGTACAAGCAGTTCTACGGCGATACGTCGTTCACGTGGGGCAAAACGCTCGGCGCGGGGGCCGACATCACGCAAGCCAACCGCAACCCGTTGCTTGGGCGTGTCGCCGGGGCCGACGGGTTGAAGACCGGCCACACCGACGAAGCAGGATACGGCTTCACCGGGTCGGCGGTACAGGACGGGCGGCGGATCGTCATGGTCATTGCCGGGTTGAAGTCATTCAACGAACGGATCGCGCAAAGTGTTGATTTCATGCAATGGGGCTTCCGCGCGTGGACCGCTGTGCCGGTGGCGCGCGCCGGGGTTATCGTCGGGCGCGCGCCCGTCTGGCTGGGTGCCGCTGCGGACGTTGGGCTGACCGGCGCAACCGATCTAAAGGTTACCGTCCCGCGCGGTTATGCCGAGGGCCGCAAGGTCACACTGGTGTACGACGGCCCCGTCAAAGCCCCGATTGCCAAGGGCCAGCATATCGCCGATCTCGTCGTCACGACGCCTGGCCTGCCGCCCGTCCGCCTGCCCCTCGTCGCGACCGACGCCGTCGCCAAGGCCGGACCGTTCGGGCGGCTGGCGAGCGCGTTCCGGACCCTCGTCCTGCGGCAATGACGGGCAAGTTCATCACCTTCGAAGGCGGGGAGGGGGCGGGAAAGTCGACGCAGGCGGCGCGCCTCGCCGCGCGCCTGCGCGAATATGGCATTGACGTCGTCGAAACCCGCGAGCCGGGGGGAACACCGGGAGCCGAGGCGATCCGCGCCCTCGTGGTCGAGGGCGATCCCGACCGCTGGAACGGCATCACCGAAGCCCTGCTGATGAACGCCGCCCGCGCCGATCACGTGAGCCGCCGCATCCGCCCGGCGCTCACGGCGGGGCAATGGGTCGTGTGCGACCGATATATCGATTCGACCCTCGCCTATCAGGGGGCGGGGAAGGGGGTCGCGCGCGACGCTTTACTCACCGCCCATGCCATCGCCACCGACGACCTCTGGCCCAACCTGACCTTGGCGCTCGACCTGCCAGCACAGTCAGGCGCAGCCCGTGCGCTGCAGCGCGGCACGCTCGACCGGTTCGAGAAGACCGGAGGCGACTTCCATGAAATCGTTGCGCAATCGTTTCGCGATGCAGCGTTTGCCGACCCGGTCCGCGTCCGGCTTATCGATGCCAGCGGCGATGTCGACACCGTCGCCGACGCTGTGTGGCGCGAAGTCGGCCCTCTGTTGCCATGCTGATCGGCCACAGCGAACAGGGGCGCAGCTTCCGTGACGCCGTCGTTAATGGCCGCGTCCACCATGCGTGGCTCCTCACCGGCCCGCGCGGGGTCGGGAAGGCGGCGTTCGCCGATGCCGCCGCCTTGTGGCTCCTCGCCCGCGCAGGACATGGCGGAATTCAAGACGATGATTTCGCGGTCGATCCTACCCATCCGACTGCGCGCCTGCTCGCTGCCGGGAGCCACATCGACTTCCGCCGCGTCGAAATTCAGGAAAACCCCAAGACGAACAAGCTCCGCCCAGGCATTGCGGTCGATCAGTTCATCAAGACCGACACGACGATCGGCGAGCCGCTGAGCAGCATCTTCCGTACCCGTCCGGCACTGTCCGATTGGCGCGTCATCGTCATCGACGCCGCCGACGACCTCAACCGCAACGCGGCCAATGCGCTGCTGAAACACCTTGAGGAGCCGCCCCCGAACACGCTATTCCTCGCCATCAGCCATTCGCCGAGCCGTCTGTTGCCGACAATCCGCTCGCGGTGCCGTACGCTGCGCTTTCTGCCGCTCGTCGATGACGAGGTCGACGCGGTCCTCGCCACAGAATTAGCCGACACCCCGCTCACCGAGCGCGCGGCGTTGCGCGACATCGCCGAGGGGCGTCCGGGACGCGCGATCCAACTCGCAGCGGCGGACGTCGGCGGATTGCGGAGCGCGCTCGACGACCTTGCCCGTGCGACCCCGGCGGAAGCGAGCGTCCGCGCCCTCGGTCTCGCCCGTTCGCTTGCCGCCAAGACGGCGACGGCACGTTACGATGCCTTTCTCGACCTCGTTCCCGCCTATCTCGCCACCGCAGCGCGCGGTCTGACCGGCCCACAGCTTGCTCGCGCGATCGACCTGTGGGAGCAGGCAATCTCGCTCGCCAGCGGTGCTGTCGCCCTTAGCCTCGACCCGCAAAGTGTCGCCTTCCGCCTCGCCGAACTTGTCGCCGACCTTAGCCGTATCGGGCAAAGCCATGAAATCGCCTGACGCCTTCTATATTACGACGGCAATCTCCTACCCTAATGGCCGGCCGCACATGGGCCACGCCTATGAAGTCGTTGCGACCGATTGCATCGCGCGCTTCCACCGCCTCGATGGCAAGGCCGTCACCTTCCTGACCGGAACCGACGAACACGGTCTGAAAATCGCGCAGGCCGCGCGCGCCGCCGGCATCGCGCCGAAGGCCTATGTCGATGCCCAGGTCGTCGCGTTCCAGACGATGGCGACGACGCTCGACATCAGCCACGACCGCTTCATCCGGACGACGGACGCCGACCATATCGCCGCGTCGCAAGCCTTGTGGCGAGCGATGGTTTCGCGCGGCGACATCTACCTCGATCGCTATACGGGCTGGTACTCGGTCCGCGACGAGGCCTATTACGACGAGAGCGAACTGATCGACGCGACCGACGCCGCTGGCGCCGCTGTTCGCCTGTCGCCGCAGGGAACAGCAGTCGAGTGGACCGTTGAGGAAAGCTGGTTTTTCCGCCTTTCGGCCTACGCCGATCGCCTACTCGAATGGTACGATAGCGGCCCGACGCCAGTCGCGCCATCGAGCCGGATAAATGAGATGCGCGCCTTTGTTGAGCGTGGTTTGCGTGATCTGTCGATCTCGCGGACGAGCTTTGACTGGGGCGTGCCGGTGCCCGACGGCGATCCGAGCGCGCCGGGGCACGTCATGTACGTCTGGGTTGACGCGCTGACGAATTACCTGACCGGCGCGGGCTATCCGGGGAGCGGGTACGACAACATTTGGCCCGCCGACCTCCACGTTATCGGCAAGGATGTGGTCCGCTTTCACGCGATTTATTGGCCAGCATTCCTGCTATCGGCGGGACTCGCGCTGCCAAAAATGGTGTTCGGGCATGGCTTTATCCTCGACCGAAGCGGCGACAAAATGTCGAAATCGCTCGGTAATGTCGTCGATCCGGCCGATCTCGTGGCGGGCCTTGGGGTCGATCGTCTGCGGTGGTTCATGCTCGCGGGCGTCGCGTTCGGCGACGACGGCCACTACAGCCAAGCCGCGATCGTCGAGCGGACCAACGCCGACCTCGCCAACGGCATCGGCAACCTTGCTCAACGATCGCTGAGCATGATCGCGAAGAATTGCGGCGGCGTCATGCCGCCCGTGAGGGAGGGCGCGGACGAAGTGGCACTGATGGCGATCCTCGCCAGCGAAATCGCGATCTACCGCACCGAAATGGTCGCACTGCGCCTGAACCGTGCGCTCGAAGCGGTAATGACGATGGTCGCCGCCGCCAACGGTTATTTCGCTGATGCCGCCCCATGGGGCCTGAAGGCAAGCGACCCGCTACGAATGGCGGCAGTGCTTGCGACGACTGCCGACGCCGTTCGGCGAATCGCAATGCTTGTCCAACCGGCGATGCCTGGAGCGGCGGCGCGGCTGCTCGATCAACTCGGGGTCGCCACCGACGCGCGAACATTTGCCGATATCGACACCGTGGTTGCCGCCGGGACGCCGCTACCAACGCCCGAAGGCGTCTTTCCGCGTTGGGTCGAGTGATGCTCGTCGATTCGCATTGCCATCTCAATTACAAAGGGTTGCGCGAGGACGTTGACGGCGTGATCGAGCGCGCGCGCGCTGCTGGCGTCGGCACGATGCTCGGCATTTCGACACGTCAGAGTGAATGGGCCGAGGTTATCGCGCTCGCCGACGCGCATCCCGACATCTGGGCGACGGTCGGCATCCACCCGCACGAGGCCGACGCGCATCCCGAGATCGATGCCGAGCGCCTAATTGCCGCCGCGGCGCATCCGAAGGTCATCGGCATCGGCGAGACCGGCCTCGACTATTTCTACGACCACAGCGACCGCGACCGCCAGCGCGCGAGTTTCCGCGCCCACATCGCCGCCGCGCGGACAACAGGACTCCCGCTGATCGTCCACACGCGCAACGCCGAGGATGACACCGCCGCGATCCTGGCCGACGAGATAGGGAAGGGCGCGTTCCCTGCCGTCATTCACTGCTTCACCGCGAGCGCGGCGTTTGCCGCAAAGGCGCTGACATTAGGTTTTTACGTCTCATTGTCGGGCATTTTGACGTTCAAGAATGCGAAAGACCTGCAGGCCACCGCAGCGACGCTGCCCGCCGACCGCATCCTCGTCGAGACGGATTCACCGTTCCTCGCGCCGATGCCACTGCGGGGTAAGGTGTGCGAACCGGCGTATGTCGTTCACACGGCGGCTTTTTTGGCACAGCTTCGTGGCGTTGACGCGGCAGCTATGGCGACGACAACGACGGAGAACTTCTTCAGGCTATTCGCTCGGGCCCAAAGACCGTGAACAACGGTATTGATTTAACATAATACATATTATCGGACTTTCAGATCGCGCGCTTTACGGGTGTGCTGCATCGCGCACCTCACCCAAGTTTGGCGTGCAGAAAGCCGCTCATCGCATCGAGGACCGACGCCTTCCCCCGGAATGGCTTCGACAGCGCGAGCAGGATGCCGATGTGGCCGACGCCGGAATATGTTTGTACTTCGACGGGTGCGCCGACGCCGTGCAACGCGGCGGCGAGCGCGGTGGTGTTGCGCGGGCGAACGACGTCGTCGGCATCGCCGGTAAGCAACAACGTCGGCGGCGCATCGGCGCGGACAAAGTGGATCGGTTGCGTCGCGAGCTTGTCGGGCGCCGCACCAAATGCATCGATCGCGGATTTCGCGTCGAACGGCAGAAAGTCATACGGCCCGGCAAGCCCGACGACGGCTTTGACGGCTCCGGTTACCCCGGCGGCGGCGAGATAGTGGCGATCGAGCGTCACGAGCATGGCGATGTGCGCCCCTGCCGAATGCCCGGCGACGGCGATGCGCCGTGGGTCGCCGCCGCTCGCCGCGACGTGATCGACCGTCCACCGGATCGCCGCGGCGGCATCGTCGACGAACGCTGGGAAACGCACCGCCGGTACCAGCCGATAATCGGGCACGACGACGACGAAGCCGCGCGCGGCGATGGCCCGGGCGGCGAACGCATAGCCGCCACGATAGCCCGAATTCCACCCGCCGCCGTAGAAGAACACGACGACCGGGAGCGGCCCCTTGGCATGGTCGGGCGCATAGACATCGAGCCGCTGCGCCGGGTCGCTGCCATATGCGACGCCGTCGATCCGGCGGACAACCCCGCCATCGCCCGGCGTCAGCGCGTTGAGACCATTCAGCGTCGACAGGTTGTTGCACCCGGTGAGCAACGCCGCCGTAGCGACGCTGGCGACGGCAAGGCTGGTGATGGCGGTGCGGCGGGTTATGGACATGACGCATCAGTTGCCGCTGCATGGCGATTTGTCTAGGCCCAGCGCATGGCCGACACGATCGCACTTGCCCGTCTGATTGCGATCATGGCCCGCCTGCGGGGTCCCGCCGGCTGCGACTGGGACCGGGCTCAGGATTTCGCCACCATCGCGCCGTATACGATCGAGGAAGCCTATGAAGTTGCCGACGCGATCAACCGCGGCGACATGGCCGACCTCTGCGAGGAACTCGGCGACCTTCTGCTGCAGGTCGTGTTTCATGCCCAAATCGCGGAAGATAAAGGGATTTTCACCTTTGCCGAGGTTGCCGCCGGTATCGCCGACAAAATGGAGCGACGCCATCCTCATCTTTTCGGTGACGCCGCCCAGCAAGTGGCAGGAGCCCCCGACTGGGAGGCCATCAAGTCCGCCGAAAAGCCGCGCGCCGGGGCGCTCGCCGGGGTCGCTGCCGCCCTTCCCGCGCTGATGCGTGCCGACAAGATCCAGCGTCGCGCCGCGCGCACTGGCTTCGACTGGCCCAACAGCGACGGCCCGCGCGCCAAGATCGCCGAGGAACTCGCCGAGTTTGCGGCGGCGGCAACCGACGCCGAACGCACCGACGAAGGTGGTGACCTCCTGTTCGCGGTGGTCAACCTGCTGCGCCACGAAGGCGTCGACCCCGAAGTCGCGCTGCGTGGAGCGAATGCCAAATTCGAACGCCGCTTTGCCAGCATGGAGGCTGCCGCCGGACCCACCTTCCCTGCCCTCGATCTTGCCGCGAAGGAGGCATTGTGGGACGCGGCAAAAACGGACGAGCGCAGAGCCGCGCCGTAAAAAGTGTCAGGCGCGCTTGTCAAAGTTGATGAAAGTAGCGCCACGCCACCCCCCGCCTCACCCCCGCCAACTGCCGTGGCAGAATGGGCGCAACGACCGCGCGGGAATTGGGGAGTCGATTCCACAAGCGGAAGTATATGTGGTCAAGTCACTGTAGGAAAACGGTTTCTTGGGTGGCGCGACGACGAACCGGGCCCCAACGGCTGTTTCCACGCGCTGGCTTGCTACGCCTGACGTTGTGCAACCTCAGTTTGCTGCGACGCTAAAGCCCCCACCCCTCACATCACCGCGAAGCGCGCCGCCATTTCCGGGGTCAGGCGCGCGCGGAGGGTGACGGTGCCGTCGTCGGCGTCGATGCGATCGACGACTTCGCCGTGGGCATAAAGCCACGCAGCGCGCTTACCGTCACCCGGCGCAAGAACGAAATCGGCGATGCGGCTCGACCGTTGGAGCATTGCGGCGATCAGCGTCTGGAGGGCGTCGACCCCTTCCCCGCTCACCGCCGAAATTGCGACGGCATCGTCGGGCAGGTTGGCGAGCAGCCCCGCGCGGGCATCGGCATCGAGCAGGTCGATCTTGTTGAGCGCGGTGATAATCGGTACGGGCTCGCGCGCGACGGTGTCGCCATCGCTGCCGGTTACCTGCCAGCCCGCGCTTGAGTTCGCCGCCGGGGCGTCGCCGCCGCCGTCGATGACGCCCAATCCACGCAACACGTCGGCGACGTCGGCCGCCTGCGCGTCGCTGTCGGGATGCGCGACGTCGCGGATGTGGACGATCAGGTCGGCCTCGATCACCTCCTCGAGCGTCGCGCGGAAGGCGGCGACAAGCTGCGTCGGCAGCGCGCTGATGAAGCCGACGGTGTCCGACAAGATAACCTTATCGACGCCGGGAAGTTCGATGCTCCGCATCGTCGGGTCGAGCGTCGCGAACAACAGGTCCTCGGCCATCACCGTCGCTCCGGTCAGGCGGTTGAACAGCGTCGACTTGCCGGCGTTGGTGTAGCCGACGAGCGCGACGACGGGGTACGGGGCCTTTTGGCGCCGATCGCGGTGGAGGGCGCGGGTCCGCTTGACCTCGTCGAGTTCCTTCTTGAGCTTGGCCATCTTGTCGCGGATCTGGCGGCGGTCGCTTTCGATCTGCGATTCGCCGGGGCCACCCAGGAAGCCGACCCCGCCGCGCTGGCGTTCGAGGTGGGTCCACGAGCGGACAAGGCGGCTTGCCTGATAATCGAGGTGGGCGAGTTCGACCTGGAGCGAACCCTCACGCGTCGTTGCCCGCTCACCGAATATTTCGAGGATCAGTCCGGTGCGGTCGATGACCTTGGCGTCGAGCGCCTTTTCGAGGTTGCGCTGCTGGATCGGCGACAGCGCTCCGTCGACAACGACGACGCTGATCTCGCGCGCGGCGACGGTCGCGTGGAGGCGCTCGATCTGGCCTTTGCCGAACAAGGTCGATGCCGACGCCTTGCGGATGCGGATGACCTCGCGCTCGACAACGTTGAGGTTGATCGCGGCGGCAAGGCCGACTGCTTCCTCGAGCCGCGCATCGGCATCACGGACAGCGACCGCATTGCCGTCGCGGCGACCCGACCCGCTTGCCCGCGCGCCAGCATCGCGCTCGGGCATAACGACAAGCGCATTTGCGCCGAAACGGATGCCACGCTGGGCGTCGAAGCCGGGTTGCGCCTGCGATGGGTCGGTGCGGACGCTGTCCGCCGAGAGCCTACTCAACGCCGTCGTCGTCGATCTTTTCGGCATCGAACAGCTGAATCGGCCCGGCCGGCATCACGGTCGAAATCGCATGCTTGTAGACAAGCTGCGAATTGCCGTCGCGGCGGAGCAGAACACTGAAATTATCGAACCACGTGATATTGCCCTGCAATTTGACACCGTTGACAAGAAACATCGTCACGGGCGTGCGGGTCTTGCGGACAGTATTGAGGAACGTGTCCTGGAGGCTGGTGGGCTTTTCGGCCATCGCGTCGTACCTTTCTTCTTATTGGCAAATCATGTTTGCACGGGGCCATCGTTAACCGAAGGCACCGTCATCCGGCGGAAACCAGAAGCAACGATGTAGGGGCGACAACGACGCGGCTCAAGCACTGGCGCTCGCTTGGGTCTCGCCGCTGCAATCACCCCTCCCCCTCGTCGTCTTCCCGTGCCCCCTCCCCTAACCCCAAGGCCTTCAGTTTCCGATGCAGCGCACTCCGCTCCATGCCGATGAAGGTCGCGGTTTTGGAGATGTTGCCGCTGAAGCGGCGAATCTGGGCGCGCAAATATTCGCGTTCGAATGCCTCGCGGGCTTCGCGCAAGGGGGTACCCATGATCGATTTGACCGCCTGGCCGGGAAGCAGCTTCGCCGGTTCGGTGGTGATTTCGGGGGGGAGCATGTCGATGTCGATCCGCCCGATGCGTTCGGGTGGGGCGAGGATCAGGGTGCGCTCGACGACGTTGCGGAGCTGGCGGACGTTGCCCGGCCAGTCGTAACTTTGCAGCGCGGCGACGGCGTCATCGCTGAGCGTCGGTGTCGAAACGCGGCGCTCGGCCGAATAGCGCGCAAGGAAATACTGGACGAGTTCGGCGACATCCTCGCGGCGCTCGCTCAACGCCGGCAGACGAACGGGGACGACGTTCAATCGGTAGAACAGATCCTCGCGGAACTTGCCGGCGGTGATTTCGCCCGGCAGATCCTTCGATGTCGCGCTGATGACGCGGACGTCGACCTTGACCCAGCGCGACCCGCCGATCCGCTGGAAATTCTGTTCGGTCAGGACGCGGAGAATCTTGCCCTGCGTCGGCAGTGGCATGTCGGCGACCTCGTCGAGAAAAAGTGTCCCGCCATGCGCCTGCTCGAACAGCCCGGTGCGCGCGATATGGCCGCCGTCCTCGCGCCCGAATAATTCCTCCTCGACGCGTTCGGGGTCCATCCGGGCGGCGCTGACGACGACGAAGGGCGATGTCGCGCGCGGGCTCCACTGGTGGAGAAGGCGCGCGGCGATTTCCTTGCCCGACCCTGCCGCGCCGGTAATGAGGACGCGGCTGCCGGTTGCGGCGACGCGCTTGATCGTCGCGCGGACACTGTTGATGAGCGCCGACGATCCGGTCAGTTCGGTGTCGAAGCCGGTACGTTCGCGCAGCTCCTCATTCTCGCGCTTCAGTCGATCGGTCTCGGTCGCGCGGGCGACGACGAGGAGCAGCTGCTCAGCTTGGAACGGTTTCTCGATGAAATCATACGCGCCGCGCTTGATCGCGCC
>JBBRQR010000017.1:0-18329 GCA_038226115.1 Sphingomonadales bacterium
ACACCGGCATGACCGGCGTCGAAGGCTTGGAATAGTTCCGCGAGAAAGCCAGAGGCCATCGAAGATAAAATGCCGATGCGCACAGCGCCGTCCTCGGCACGCCCGATCGCTCCGACATCCGTTACGGCGTGATCGATCTGATCGAGGGCTATACGGGCGCGATATAGGAACCGCTGCCCCGCATAGGTGAGCTTCACGCCCTCATGAGAGCGGATAAAAAGGGCTGCGCCAATTTCGTCCTCAAGATCGCGAATACGACGGCTGACGGACGATTCTTGGACGCTGAGCGCCTTCGCAGCACCACGAAAGCTCCGTTGTTCAGCGGCAGCGACTACGTAGCGGAGATGACGCAGTTCGATCATCAAACGTTGCAGCCTTCGCAACACGAACAAGCGTTTGACTTAGACCAGCAGTAGAGTTGCAAGTGCTTGCCAAAAAATGCGTGGGCCTCCGACTGCTTACCTGTCCGCGCCGCAATTGCCGGCGCACTGAACGGGGGCAAGGCGACGATGATGCGATCGCTCCACAGGACCATCGCGCGATTGCAGTCTGACGCCGGCTCCCCCGTGACGACGGCGATGTCGACCGTGCCGTTCTGAATCCCGTCGAAGAGCCGCGAGCGCGACCCTTCGACCGTGCTGATCTCCACCTGGGGAAAGCGACGGCCGAACTCGACGATACTCGCCCTGAGATTTCCGGCCGAGAGCGAGGTGTAGAAACCGATCGTCAGGTATCCCGCTTCGCCGCGTCCGACCGCCTTCGCCCCATCGACGACGATCTGCAGCTCATTGAGAACCCGCCGAACGCCGTTGACGAAGTCCCGGCCTGCCGCAGTCGGTCTGACGCTGCCATTCGTCCGCTCGAACAACGCGACCCCGAGCTGTTCTTCCAGATGCCTGACTCTGCGGCTGAGATTGGATTGCTTAAGGGCAAGCACATCCGCAGCCTTGCGAAAGCTGCCACAGCGTTCCGCCACTTCAGCATATCGCAGATGTTTAAGGTCGATCGACACGAGAGCGCTCGTTTCGTTGCCCCGACACGGCGCAGTCGAAGAACACAACGTGTTCAGCAAACATTGGAAGCGCGCGGCTGACGTCGGCTATGCCTTTCATCATCTCTGCGACACTCCTTATGCAATTTGCTATCGCCCCGACGGCTACAGGACTTGGAGTCTAACGTAGCCGCTCGTCTATGGCGGCTTGGGACTTGGCTCTCAGAAGCAAACACAATATTTCCAGGTCATTCAGAAGGTCGACGGGATCGCAGTCGGCCGCGGTCCGAAAAGCGTCCTTCAGCCAGTTGCTCATGCCAGGGTGAGCGAGCACCCATGCAATCTGCACTTCTGCCTCCCAGATAGGTTCAGTAGAAGATTTCGAGGTGGCCATTCCTTGCTCCCTTCCTTTTCCTGATCACGGGTTGCACTCCCCGCATTGTCCCGGGTCCGCCATCGCCGCCTTCACCGCGCGCTCTTCCCGGTAACCACATCCCTCACAGCAGTAGACATCAGCTTTCAATGCGATCGTTGGGCCTCCACACCACGAACAGGGCAAGCCGAATAGCCGTTGGGTGATGGCAAATCCGGGTCGCGCGCAGATCGGGCACAGGCTCCGAAACCGGCGGACAAGGTCCAGCGTCGCGCGTTTGATGGTCCGCATCCGTGTCGGATTGCGATGGGCGCGCATGTCGGTCTCGACGCAGGCGGCGCCGCAGGTCGCGATCACCGTCTCAACCGCCCTTTGCAGGTCGGCCCAATCGCCAATGTCCTTGATCAGCGCGCGCCCGGGCGCCGGCTGCTGATCGACGCAGCCGATGACGATCACCCCATGTCCGGGAAAGCGCGCGCGGTCAGCAAAAGCCATGGCGCCGGTGACGTCCGCAACGACGGCGTGGCTGAAATTCGTCTGCATGCCGGCATGATGGCCAATCAGTTCGAGACCGCTGACGCGGTCCTTCATCACGACGATCTCGCGCACGAGCGGTACGAAGGGAATCTGCGGATGCGGCCCAAAGCTGCCCTCGCTCGCGACCGCGACGCGTGCGCCTGGCGACATCTCGAACGCCGCGGCGATCTTGGCGCGGGCGGCATCGAGCTGCGATCCCGTTCTTTCGATGGCGCGGCTGAACGTGCCAAAGCGATCCGTGTCGATGCCTGGCGTCAACCTGACCCGCAAGCCGAGGGCCCTCCGCAATAGCGGCGCGACGACCCGCTCCTTGCCATGCATGGTCGCGAGCACCGCTTCGTCATCCTCGTAAGGTCGCGCCGCGCTCGCCATGGCTAGAAATACCCCTCGCGCTTCTTCTGCTCGAGCGAGCCGCCGCCCTCGCCGTCGCTGATCCGACCCTGCCTCTCGGACCCGGTCGCGGAGAGCGTCTCGCGAACGACCGCCGCGAGGTCTGTGGCGTCCGACTCGGTCGCCCCGGTCACCGGCCAGCAGCCGAGGGTGCGGAAACGCACGGTCCTAACCTGAGGGGCCTCGCCCGGCCGCATCCGCATCCGCGCTTCATCATCCACGACGATCAGGCCGCCGCCCCGCTCGACGACGGGCCGGGGCGCGGCGAGGTAAAGCGGCGCGAGCGCAATCTGTTTCGCGAGTGCGTAGGCCCAGATGTCGGTTTCCGTCCAGTTCGACAGCGGGAACACGCGCGCCGACTGACCCTTGCCGAGCCGGGTATTGTAGAGATGCCAGAGTTCCGGCCTCTGCTGGCGGGGATCCCAGACGTGGCCGGCGTTTCGCACCGAGAAGACCCGCTCCTTGGCCCGTGATTTTTCCTCGTCGCGGCGCGCGCCGCCGAAGACGATGTCATAGCCGCCCGCATCGAGCGCGGCCTTGAGCGGCTCGGTCCGCATCGTCAGGGTGTAGCGATCGCCATGGTCGAATGGGTTGAGCCCCGCCGCCCGCCCGTCTTCATTGGCGTGGACGATAAGCTCGAAGCCATGGTCGCGGGCGAAGGCGTCGCGGAACTCGAGGAGGGACTGGAACTCCCAAGTCGAGTCGATGTGCAGCAGCGGGAACGGCGGCTTGCCTGGGAAGAAGGCGCGCAGCGCCAGATGCGCCAGCACCGTCGAATCCTTGCCCGCCGAAAACAGCATCACCGGCTGGCGCGCTTCGGCAACCGCTTCGCGCAGGATATGGATCGCCTCCGATTCGAGACGCGCGAGGTGCGAGAGCCTGGCCGTCATGCGGCGTCTTCCCAGCGCAGGTCGCCGCCATAGCGCCGGATCGTCCGGCCCGCGTCGTCGAGGCGGAAGAGATGGACCCAGCCATTGTCGACAAGCTGCCGCACGCCTTCGTGCCTGTCGAGGACGCGGTTCAGCGCGTCCTCGGGCGCTTCGATGAAGACGTTGAGCCGCAGCGGCTCGTGCACGAACCGCTCGCCGTCATGCACCGATTGCCAGGGCAGGCCGACCTTCAGGTCGCCGGCATTGCCTTCGAGCACGCCGAGCTGGCCGACGATATTGTGCAGCACCTTGTTGCCGCTGCCGAAGGCGCGGTTATTCACCGTGGAGCCGTAATATTGCAGGTTGATCCAGCTCGCGACGACCATCGGCGCGGTCATGATCAGCTCGAGCACCCCGAAGTCGGCGTCCTTCTGCCAGTCATAGTCGTGCAGGAAGGCGCGGCCGCCGAGGTCGAGCCCCCGCGTGCGCTGGCGCGGCGCGGCGATGAAGGCCGCGTTGCCGGCGAGGCCCCATTCGGGACGCACCTGCGCCCAGTCGCGGCTGCGCGCCGTCACCGCGCGGTCGATATCCGCGCCCTTGCCAATGCCCAGCAGCAGCGCGCGCTCGGCGCGCGCGAGCGACGACGCTTTAGCCAAACCCTCACGAACCCGCGCCAGATCGGCCGCGTGCGACGCCGGCAGATGATCGGCTCCGAAGATGTGCACCTCATCGGTCGTCGTGTCGTGCAGGCAGCCGAGGAACCAGGTGTCGTCAGGGATGTAGATGCCGCGGCTCGCCAGTCCCGCCCGCACCTGCGGATCGTTGAGGATCGCTGCGGCCACGCGGGCGTTCGCCTCGCCGGTATGGCCGCCACACGCCCCGCAATCGAGGCCCGAGGCGTGGGGGTTGTTGACCGTCGTGCTGCCATGGCCGGTCAAGAGCACCAGCCGTGCGAACTCTTCGGTCAGCGACATGGCTCGCAGCACCGCCTCGGCCATGGCGATGCGCTGTTCGGCGTCGAAACCGGTGGCCCGGCCGTCAGCGAGATGCGGTTCGAGGCAAGGCCCGATCCGGCCGATCACCTGCGGGTCGAGGCCGTCAGTGTTCGGGTCGCTCACCGTGCGGGTCAGCCCGGCACTGTCGCCGATGAGCTTGCTGTCGAACAGCAAGCCCGCCGTCTCCACATAGGTGAACGACGAGACGGCGGAGAGCTTGAACGCCTTCCATGCCTTGGCGGCGCGCCGGCGCAGCAGGCGCAGCCCGAGGATCCTGTCCGCCTCGATGTCCGACGCCCCCGCCACTTCCTCGCAGACGACGAAAGCGGGCTTCAGCAGGACCGGGCATTGCGCCCCGCCAGTCGAACGGCCGATCGGGACATACTCGATCGGGAACCCGAAGAAACCCGCAAAGCCGATCGTCTCCACGTCGGGCGCGACCGTCTCGAGCGCCCGACGATAGACCTCCGAACGCACGTCGATGCAGAAGGCTGCTTGGACCGCTTTGCGCGCGCCATCGCCGACCGGCTTAGGCCCGGTGAAGTGCCCTATGAGCCGTGCCAGCAGCTTGCGCCGGTAGGCCGCTTCATAGGCTTCTTGGAGGATCAAATCGAGCGCCAGCTCGGGGTCGTCGCCGAGGCGCTCGTCCTCGGGCAAGGCGGTCGCCTCTGCCATTGCCTCGGCCCAAGCCGATGTGAAGGCTGGGTCGGTCCTTTCGAGGAATAGAGCATAGCCCCACACCAGCCTGATCGCCAACAGCTCAACGAGCGTATCGTCCTCGCGCCCATAGAGCGCGTTGTCCCAGACGCGGTAGCGGACATAACCCGCCCAGCCGCCGATGTCGTTCAAGGCACGGTGCAGATAATCCTCGACGGCGCGTTCGGGGATGCCGAGCGCGTCCACCACGGCGGCGATCGCCGCGCGCGGGTCGTCCGGCATCGCAACCACCGCGGCACGGAAGCCTCTGATCCCCATCGCCTCGGGATTTCGGTCATGGCGCATAGTCGCGCGCCAGGCGGCGTAGGGCGGCAGCCCGCGTGACGGCAGGCGCCAAGCTGACTGACCCTGGTCGAAATAGGCCGCACACCATTTCGAGATCTCGTCGATCATGAAGGCAGTCCGCGACGCCTGCCGGTCCCCTCGCGCCAAACCGTCCAGAATCTCGGCAACGGTCGCGACAACCGCGCGCGGCCGATGACCGGCGATGGGTTCGCGCGTGGCCGCCGCGCGCAGGTGCGCCGGATCGACCGCGGATGACGGATGACCCGGGACCGTCGTTACCGCCGCGGCGAGATCGCGGTCCTCGATCACGCCGTCGGCGAGGGCCTTCCGGTAGAACGCACGCGGCATCAGCATATCGATGCCGGCGACGCGGCGCAGCGTGGCGCAGGTAGCGGCGAAGCTCTGGTCGCTGAACCCGAGAAAGGGGTTTACGGCGACGAAATGCTTGAGCGGCCAGAGGGGCGCGATCTTGCCGCATGCGCGCGTGATGGCTGTCTCGATGTTGCGGGTTTCCGCGTCGCCGGTTGTGCGCGTCACCGCCTGCATAGCCTCGGGATCGGTTTCGTAAGCGACGGCGATATTCATGAACGGGCTCCGGTGACGGGGATGATCGAAGCGACCGGCGGCGGGCTCGGCCAGAAGCGCAGCACCAATCGATTGGCGAGCGTGTTGACGTAGAGGCCGTTCGATAGGTGGACGTAGAGCGCCTGCCAGCGCGGCTCGCCGGCCTTGCCCGGCAGCAGACTCTGCACGATGGTGACTGCGGCGAAGGCCAGCACGACCAGCGCCGTGATGACGAGATCGAGCGGACCGCGCAGCGCCTGCACCGGAGGCAGAGACCCGGCGAGCAGATGCTCGGCGCCAAACTGCAGGCCGAAGTAGGTGCCTGCGACCACTATTGCGAGCGCGAGCGTGCGGCCGACGACATAGAGGCTGAGCCGCTCGTCGAGCGCCTGGGTGATGAGGTGGACGAGGCCCAGCATGACGATGGCACCGAGCGCGAACACGCCGGGTTGGGCGGTAACCGTCGCGCCGAAGAGTGTGCCGATCACAAGCGTCACCGCCAGCACCAGGCCGACGACCGTCGCCATCCGCGCCGGGTGGGGTTCGCCGCCGGGGCTCGGCGACCACGAGGCGCGGGCGAGGTCGATGACGCTGCCCGACGACAAGAAGGCGTGCGCCTTGTAAAGCGAATGGGCGACGATATGCAGCAGCGCGGCGGAGAACGCACCCAGCCCGCATTGCAACATCATGAAACCCATCTGCGCGATCGTCGAATAGGCCAGCGACACCTTCACACTGGTCTGAGTGAGCATCACCACCGAGCCGAACAGCGCGGTTAGCCCACCGACGATCACCAGCACCTCCAGCGACGGCGTCGACAGCGAGATCACGCCGGCGAAGCGCAGCACGAGGAATCCGCCGGCGTTGATGACGCCAGCATGCAGCAGCGCCGAGACCGGCGTCGGCGTCTCCATCACCTCGGTGAGCCAGCCGTGCAGCGGGAACTGCGCCGACTTGAGCAGCGCGGCGACAACCAGCAGCCCGGCGACCGCATGGATCGCGCCAGATACGACACCTGTGGCGCGCACCGCCCCGGCGCCACTGAACAGCGCGGCATAGTCGAGGCTGCCGAACGCCTGGTAGAGCAGCCCCATCGCCGCGACGAGACAGAGATCGCCGAGGCGGCTGGCGAGAAATTTCTTGCGCGCCGCGAGTACGGCCGATGGACGCTCAGGATAGAAGAGGAGGAGCTTGTTGAGCCCGACGCTCGTCGCGATCCACGCCAGCGCGAACTGGAACAGGTTCCCCGAGATGATGAGCAGCAGCACCGCTGCCAGCGTCAGGCAGAGCCATTTCGTGAACCGGCCCTGGTTGGGATCGCCGTCGAGATAGTTGCGGCTGTAGCGAATGACGATGACGCCGACGAAGGCGACCAGCACGAACATGATCGCCGTCAGCGCGTCGAAATAGAGGCCAAGACCAATGCCGGCCGGCCCCACGGTGCCCGTGTGCGCCGGCCCCAGCGCAAAGGAACCGGCGCCGCCCACCACCGCTAGAACGAGCGCCGCCAAGCCTGCCGAAAAGGCGCACGCGCTCACGAGTTGTGGTGCTCGATTGGCGACGGTGCTCGGCGTGAGGCCGACGCCTGCCAGTAGGAGCGGTCCGAGAGCGAGAAGCCAAAGCAGGGAAGCAGACATGATCGACTCCAGAAGAAGCGACCGCTTAAATATCCTGCTGGCTAGTTTCTATAAAATACAAAGATTACAACAGATCGTTCTTTTTTATAAATCTATCAAGGTGACGACCCATTACTCTCGCGACCTGAACTACCGTTCTGCGATTGCCTGTGAGGACGCAGCCCGCGTCTGCGGCGGACGCACCGATCCCCGGCGAAACCGCTCCCGATTCAACTGGCAATCGCTTTGACGCACGTGGCTGCGGGTGCCACCAGCGCAGGCTGCCGCGTGAACTCAATACAATCCGAAGCGCGGTCTTCTCATCGTCCCGTCGAGGCAGCGGCAGATCGCGGCTACGCCTTTGAAAGGCTGGCAGTTTCTGCGTTCGCGGAAACGCAGACCGCTTTCAGAAACGCTAGATCGACGAGACCGTCCTTTGGTCTAGCGCCGTGAAGGGAACATGCCGGTTGATCGCGTTCGCCGAGATCTGACAACACGGCACTTGCCCCGGTGAAGTCATCCTTTGCCGTGTAGTCGCTCAATGTGACGATCGTCGGCAAGTGGGAAGCCAGCGCTGCGCGCAGGCCAACGCTCGAATCCTCGATGGCCACGCAATCCGCGGCCTCGAGCCCTAAGCGCTCGAGAGCCCACAAATAGACGTCGGGCTCGGGTTTCTTGCGCTCCACCGCTTCGTTGGCGGCGATTAGAGCGGTTCCCAGTCAGTTTGAACCGGCGATCCCATAATCCGTCACCCCGGCGAAGGCCGGGGTCCAGCTTAAAGCTGGATTCCGGCTTGCGCCGGAATGACGGGATGTTGGGGTTGTTCCAACTGACTGGGAACCGCTCTAAGTTTACCATGGCGGACAAGGTCTGGTCTTGGCTCAGAAGAGCCTCGACGCCCGGCCTGGACGCCGTCATCGCTATCGCAATCAACACGCCGGCGGCACTGGCCTCCCGCACGAGTCGCAACAGGCCCGGTCGCAGCGGAATCGTGGGCGCGATCTTCGCGAAGTGGCGAATTTTGGCGTGATGTACTTCGATGATCAGTCCCGACGCGATGGCGTCATTAAGCAGCTCTGGGCGACACCGTTCGAGGTAGTACCGCAGACGCTCCTTGCCGCCAGCCACTGCGAGAAGTTCGCCGTACAGCGTCTCGTCCCAATGCCAGTCGAGCCCCAGTTCAGCGAAGGCATGGTTGTAGGCAACACGCTGCCCGAAGCGTTCCGTCTCCGCGATCGTGCCGTCGAAATCCAACAGGAGACCGAGGAGTTTGCCGCTCATGCAAAGGACCTCATGGCGCGCGTCCGCCGCATTTTCTCACCTGCGGCGGCGGGCGACGTGGGGCTGGTGGTGTAAATCCAAGAGTGCCGAACCCCTACCGCCACACTGCACATTTTGTCTCCGCCATTGACAACCATTTCGATCAACCTCAAAAAATTACAAAGATTGCAACATATCGTTCTGTTTTATAAAGTGTCCCGATGGCGACCCTCAATTACCACCACCTTCGCTATTTCTGGGCGATCGCCCATGAAGGCAGCCTCACCCGCGCGGCGGACCGGCTCAACCTGTCACAGTCGGCGCTCTCGGTTCAGTTGGGAAAGCTGGAGCAGCAGCTTGGCCATCCACTCTTCGAACGGGCAGGCAAGCGGCTCATCCTCACCGAGGCGGGCCGGATCGCTCTGGACTATGCCGACACCGTATTCCAGGCCGGCAACGAGCTTGTCAGTACGATGCAGGGCAGACCCCTCAACCGCCGGCAGGTGTTGCGAGTCGGAGCGCTGACGACCCTGTCCCGCAACTTTCAGTTGGAGTTTCTCCGGCCGTTGGTTGGCCGTGCGGACGTCGAACTCATTGTGCGGTCGGGGACAATGCGGGACCTGCTCGCGCAACTAGAGGCGCACGGCCTTGACGTGGTGCTCGCCAACAGCGCGCCGAAGGATGACGCGCGGGCGAGCGCTCGCAGCCACCTGCTCGACCAACAACCGGTAGCGCTGGTTGGCCGACCGAGCGCCAAGCGCAGGCGTTTTCGCTTTCCACAAGACCTTCGCTCCGAGCCGATCCTGCTGCCAAGCCTGGACAGCGACATCCGCGTCGCGTTCGACCGGCTGCTCGAACTCGCGGGCATCCGCCCGATCATTCTGGCCGAGGTCGATGACATGGCCATGCTGCGCCTGCTTGCCCGGGAAAGCGACGGGTTGACGCTGGTGCCACCCATCGTCGTGCGCGACGAACTGGCAGCCGGCGAACTCGTTGAGGTTTGTCCGATCGCAAACCTCAAGGAGACCTTTTACGCAATTACTCAGAAACGACGCTTCCCTAATCCGCTGCTTGCGGACTTGATCAAGCGTTAATCAACGGCGCCGCGCGGCCGAGCATCAACAATGACCCTTCGGATCGCGAAATCTGTCCGAGCCACCAACGCTCAGGTCGGCCAACTTTCAAGGTTCATCGCCAGCACTTCTCCGGCCAAGTAGAGCGACCCGCAGATCAGGATGCGCGGCGGCGGTCCTTCTCCTGCCAGCGCAACATCCAGCGCCGCCGACACGTCATGCTGTATCTCCGGGTCCAGGCCCGCTTCCCGAGCCAATCTCGACAGCATCGCCGGATCGGCTGCTGCATCCGCCTCGAAGCCGATGACGATGAGGCGGAAGGGCAGGATCAACCTGAGGCAGGCGAAAACGCCCTTGGCGTCCTTATTGGCCAGCAGCCCGAGCACGACCACGATCGGTCGCCCGTCTTCTCTCCTGAAGTCGGCGAGCGCCTTCGCAACAGCGCCCATCGCATGCGGATTGTGACCGCCATCTAGCCACAGATCAGCGCCTCGCGCCCTGGCCCGTTCGGCCAGCGGTCCCTTGATCAGTCGCTGCATCCGGGCCGGCCACGTCGCGCTCCTCAAGCCTTCGGCTATTGATGCGTCGGGAAGCTCGAACATGCGCGCCGCAGCCACAGCGAGCCCGGCATTCGCGACCTGATGTGCTCCGATGAGCTGGGCCGAGGGCAAGCAAAGAACCCCCGTACGATCTTGGTACTTTATGCCGCGGTGCTCCGGCCATGTGTCGAAGTCGTGACCAGCAAGGGTCAGTGGCGATCCCATTTTCTCGGCCATGGCCTTGATAACGACCGCGGCGCTGTCAAGCTGCCGAGCGCAGATGCAAGGAACGCCGGGCTTTATGATGCCTGCCTTCTCACCCGCGATCTTGTCGACCGTGTCACCAAGAAACTCGCAATGATCGAGGGCAACGGGCGCAATCACCGAGATTGCGGGCCGCTCGATCACGTTGGTGGCGTCATAGCGACCGCCAAGCCCGACTTCGATCAAACACAGGTCTGCAGGGGTCTCGGAGAAGACGAGGAACGCCGCGGCCGTGGTGATCTCAAAGAAGGTGATCGGCTCACCGCGGTTGGCGGCTTCGACCCGCGCCAACAGGTCCGCAAGCTGATCCTCGGAAATCAGCGCGCCTGCAAGCCGGACTCGCTCAGCGAAGCGCACCAGATGGGGTGAGGTAAAGACATGGACGCGAAGGCCAGCGGCCTCCGCCATTGCACGGAGGAAGGCGATGGTCGATCCCTTGCCGTTCGTTCCCGCCACATGAACGACAGGCGGCAAGCGGCGTTCGGGTCTCCCCAACGTAACGCAGAGACGCTCCATGCGACCGAGCGAGAGGTCGATCTTCTGTGGATGTAGCGCGCGCAGACGCTCGAGTGCCGCGTCATGAGGCCGGAGATGGTCTGTCAAGTGAGACGGGCTCCTGCAGGGTTTTAGTATTCCATGGGTCGCGGTGATTGCTGCGTCCGCCTCGGCGAGAGCAATAACGCGGGACCACGACAGCTCTAGGAATCGTGTGGAGCTTGCCATCCGCCGATCGCGCCGCGTGGCAGGCAGCCCCGCGTGTCATGGATTGCACTCCGGACAGTGCTGCGTCGGCGCGCGCTGCAATCCGTCGAATCGCGGTCGCTCTTCCGCATAATCGCAGGCAGGACAACCGAATACCTCCGCAGCGATCATCTCGGTCGGGGTGCCACACGTTTCGCAACGCAACCCGCCCCGCGTACCAGTTCGGCCAAAGCCAGGCGCGCCACAGCCCGGGCAAAACGTCGCCAGACGCCGCGCGAGACGATCGGACAGCGTCGCGAGACTCTTCATCCGCGTCGGATTGAGATGCGCGCGCATATCCGTTTCCAAGCGCGCCCGGCCATCGGGTGACACGGCAGCGGCCTCTGCAATCGCCCTGGTCAGACTGTCCAGTTCTACAATGCCCTTGACGAGCGCGGCAGTCGGCTCGCCCTCATTTGGCCGTACGACTAAGCCATGGGCCGGAAAGCCGATCCGCCCGAGGAATGGCTCAAGCTCGTCGCCGGGCGAAACCGCGAGATGGTCGAAATTTGTCGACTCTGCAATGAGGCTTTCGTGAACAACAACTTCCCTCTCGTCATCGACGAAGACCAGGAGCTCTATGCCCGCGGGAAAGAACGGGATGGCGGGATGCGGACCAAACGAGCCTTCGCTCGCAAGCCCGAGAGGCACAGCCGCGGCGCTCATGCCGAGGCGGGCTTTGCGCACAGCCACCTCGAGCATCGTTCCATCACGCGGGATTTCACCCGAGAAGGTTCCGAGCTCGTCGGTATCGAGCCCAGCGGTCGGCACAACAATGAGGCCCAGCGTGGAAAACATCGCGGGAGCGATAGCCGCTTCCTTGCGATGCATGGTGGCGAGGACGGCGCGCCGTCCGGCATAAGGGCAGTGCGCATCACTCATGCTCTGCTCGCTCGGCCTCATCAATCGATCCTTTGTATCTCCACGCGAGTTCGGCGCCTGCCTGGAACGGCACGATGCGGGTATCGGCGGCGGCGATGCCCTGCGGTACGCGCCACGCCGTCCGTTCGATCACGATGCGGCCCGCATTGAGCGGGAGGCCGTAGAAGCGCGGACCATGCTCGGCGGCGAAGGCTTGGAGCCTGTCGAGCGCACCTTCTTCCTCGAACACTGCGGCATAGGTTTCGAGCGCCACAGGCGCGTTGAAGATGCCGGCGCAGCCGCAAGCGGACTCCTTCTCGCCAACCGCATGCGGCGCCGAGTCCGTGCCGAGGAAGAACTTCGGATTTCCCGAGGTCGCGGCGCGGCGCAGTGCCAGGCGATGCCGTTCGCGCTTGGCGACCGGCAGACAATAAAGATGCGGGCGGATGCCGCCCTCGAACATGGCGTTACGATTGATCACCAGGTGATGGGGCGTGATGGTGGCGCCGAGGTTCGGCCCGCCAGCTTCGACGAAGCGCACCGCTTCTTCGGTTGTGATGTGCTCCAGGACAATCTTGAGCGCCGGGAAAGCGGCAATGATTTTTGTGAGGACGCGGTCGATGAACGCCGCCTCGCGATCAAAGACATCGACGTGTCGATCCGTCACCTCGCCATGCAGCAGCAGCGGCATGCCGAGGCGCTGCATCAGTTCGAGGACAGGGTAAATCCGCGCGACGTCGGTCACCCCATGGGCGGAATTGGTGGTCGCATGCGCCGGATAGAGCTTGGCCGCCGTAAACACGCCCAGTGTGAAACCGCGCTTGATCTCCGCCGGATCGATTGCGTCGGTCAGATAGCCCGTCATGAGCGGTGTGAAGGCGAGACCTGGCGCGAGCGCCGCCCGGATGCGCCCGCGATACGCCTCCGCCGCGGCCATTGTCGTCACCGGCGGATCGAGGTTCGGCATCACGATCGCGCGCGCGAACTGGCGCGCAGTGTGGTTGACAACCGCTGTGAGCAGCTCTCCATCGCGAAGATGAACATGCCAGTCGTCAGGCTGCCGTATGACCAATCGGGCCACATCATCGATGGTTGAAAACTTGGTCGCCGGCTGATCAGATGTTGGCATCGGCCGCGCTTCCGTCTGCCATTCGGCGTATACGACCGTCTTGTCGTTCAAGGTCATCGCCGACTTCGTGTCCTGAATGCAGAGCACCTGTACCAAAATGCGTCATCGCTAGACTTGAGATTTGGATTGACCACCGTTGCGTTTGTTCGGAATGTCGGTGGCGGGCTGTCATAGTCTCTGTCCAACATCCGCAAATGCCGGGTGGTCGTGCGAGGCGCCTTCCAGGCGTGGCAACGCAACGACATCGGACTGTTGCGCAAACTGTTTGATGGTGGCGACCGTATCTTCGAACGCCACCGAGCTATCCGCGGTCTCGTCGACCACAATCGCCCGCACTTCGAGCCCCCTGCGCTCGAGAACTTCCAGCGCGGTCAATGTGTGGCTTATGGTGCCGAGATAGCTGCCGACGACGAGAAGGGTCGGCAGACGAATTTCCAACATCCAATCAAGGACCGTGTGACGATCGTCTAACGGCACCATGATCCCGCCTACGCCTTCGATCAGTGCGATGTCGGCGGCGGCCGTACACTCGCGCGAGTAGGTCACGAGTGCTTGGAAATCGATTTCCCGTCCTTCCTTACTAGCGGCCATGTTGGGAGAGAGCGGTGCCGCAAAGCGCCACGGGGAAATGCGATCGATTTCCTCTTCAGTCACCCCGCAACCGAGCGCGGAGAGAATAACCCCCGTATCGCTTGCACCGGGCGCCGAAGGATCGAAACCGCTGATCACGGGCTTGTAGGCTTCCACGCTTCGGGCATGGTCTCGGAAATAACGAACGAGTCCGGCCGTCAGGAACGTCTTGCCGATACCGGTGCCAGTCGATGTGATGAATACGGCGGCCATAGTTTTACCTGAAGCAGAGACGCGCTGATGCTCATATGTCGCCATAGACATGGGTTTCCGCCGCCGCACCCGGATGGGTGACGGCGCCTTTGCCGGCTGGTCCGACCGTCTGCGCGTACCGCCACAGCGCGCCCGACTGGAAGTCATGCCGGCGCGGCTGCCAGCGCTCGCGGCGTGCTGTGAGCACGTCGGGGGCGAGCCGGAGAGACAACGTGCCATGCAAAGCGTCGATCTCGATCACGTCGCCATCCTCGATCAGCGCGATCGGGCCGCCGACGGCAGCTTCCGGTCCGACGTGACCGACGCACAGGCCGCGGGTCGCACCCGAAAATCGGCCATCGGTGATCAGCGCCACCTTCTCGCCCATGCCCTGGCCGTAGATCGCTGAGGTGGTGGACAGCATCTCGCGCATGCCAGGTCCCCCGCGCGGCCCCTCGTAGCGGATAACGAGCACATCGCCCGCTTGGTAGCGGCGCTGCATCACCGCCGCGAACGCATCCTCCTCCCGGTCGAACACCCGCGCTGGACCGCTGAATGTAAGCGTGTGCAGGCCTGCCACCTTCACGATTGCCCCTTCAGGCGCGAGATTCCCCGAAAGGCCGACGAGGCCACCCGTTGGCGACAGCGGCTGCGTCGTCGGCCGAACGACCTCCTGCCCGTCGGGCAGGCTTACGTCTTGCAGGTTCTCGGCGAGGGTGCGGCCAGTCACCGTCAGGCAGTCGCCATGCAGGAAGCCGCCGTCGAGCAACGCTTTCAGCACCACCGGCACGCCGCCGATGTCATGCACGTCCTTGGCCAGGAAGCGTCCACCGGGTTTCAGATCGGCGATCAGCGGCGTGCGCCGGAACACCGCCGCGACATCGAAGATGTCGAAGGCGATACCGGCCTCGTGCGCCATAGCGGGTAGATGCAGCGCGGCGTTGGTCGACCCGCCGGTCGCCGCGACAACCGCCGCCGCATTCTCGAGCGCCTGTCGTGTGACGATGTCGCGCGGCCGCAGGCCGAGTTCGAGCAACGCCATCACAGCGCGACCGGCAGCATCCGCAAACCGGTCACGGGACTCATAGGGCGCTGGCGTGCTGGCCGAACCTGGCAGCGCGAGCCCGATTGCCTCCGACACATAGGCCATGCTGTTGGCGGTATATTGCCCGCCGCAGGAGCCCGCCGACGGGCATGCAACCATCTCTAGCTCGGCGAGGTCCGCATCGCTCATCGTACCGGCCGCGTGCGCCCCCACCGCCTCGAACACGTCGAGCACCGTAACGTCTTTGCCGCGGAATCGCCCCGGCAGGATCGAGCCCCCGTAGAGGAATACGGAGGGGACGTTGAGGCGCAACATCGCCATCATCAGCCCCGGCAGGGTCTTGTCGCAGCCGGCGACCCCGACGAGCGCGTCGTAGCAATGACCGCGCACTGAAAGCTCGACCGAGTCGGCGATGACCTCGCGGCTGACCAGAGAGGCCTTCATGCCGGCATGGCCCATGGCGATTCCGTCGGTCACCGTGATCGTCGTGAACTCGCGCGGCGTGCCGCCGGCCGCCGCCACGCCCCTCTTCACCGCCTGAGCCTGGCGCGAAAGCGTGATGTTACAGGGGGCGGCCTCGTTCCATGTCGTCACCACGCCGACAAAAGGCTGGGCGATCTCGCGCGCCGACAGGCCCATCGCATAGAGAAACGAGCGATGCGGTGCGCGCTCGGGACCAATTGTGGTGTGCCGGCTCGGCAGCCCTGCCTTTTCGGTGGCGGAGCCGGCGGCGAGTACCGATCGAGTGGCTGATCCTTGATCTCGATCCATCACAGACTTCCCCCGCTGGAGTTTGTGGGGCCGAGATGGTCTGCCCCTTCGCCGCGCGGATCATCCGCGCCCCTACTTTGGCTGATGCCGTAGCGTTTCCGAATATAGTCCTGGACCAATGTTTTGAAGGCCTCGGCAATCATCGGTCCGCGCAGCGTTACCGCCCGTCGTCCGTCAATGAACACGGGCGCCGCGGGCTGTTCCCCGATGCCGGGCAGCGATATTCCGATATCGGCATGTTTGGATTCGCCCGGCCCGTTGACGATGCAGCCCATGATGGCCACGTTCAGGCTTTCGACCCCTGGAGATGTCTTCCGCCACACAGGCATCGAGGCCGCAATCCAAGTTTGAATGTCTCGGGCGAGTTCCTGGAATACGGTCGAAGTTGTCCGGCCGCAGCCGGGACAGGCGGCAACGAGCGGTGCAAAGCTGCGAAACCCCATCGTCTGAAGCAACTCTTGCGCGGCCTTGACCTCAAGCGTGCGGTCGCCGCCGGGTTCGGGAGTCAGTGAGAAGCGGATCGTGTCCCCGATGCCGTCCTGAAGCAGGATGCCGATTGCCGCAGAGGAGGCAACGATACCCTTGGAACCCATACCGGCTTCGGTGAGGCCGAGGTGCAAGGCATAATCCGAGCGGCGCGCCAGCTCGCGGTAGATGGCAATTAGATCCTGAACGCCCGAGACCTTGGCCGAAAGCATGATGCGGTCACGCGCGAGCCCCATTTCTTCCGCGCGGGCCGCCGTAAAGAGAACGGACCGCACCATCGCTTCGCGCGTAACCGCGCGGGCGTCGAGCGGACGCTTCGATCTGGCGTTCTCCTCCATCAGGCTCGTCAAGAGTTCCCGGTCGAGCGAACCCCAATTGCCGCCGATGCGCACAGCCTTGCCGTGTCGCATCGCCATCTCGATGATGATTCCGAATTGGCGATCCTTCTTATCCTTGAAACCGACATTGCCTGGGTTGATGCGGTATTCCTCAAGGACCTCGGCCAGACCCGAATGCTCACTGAGGAGCTGGTGGCCGTTGTAGTGGAAATCGCCTGCAAGGGGCACCATGACGCCAAGTCGGTCCAGTCGTGCGCGGATTTTCGGTACAACGGCGGCGGCCTCGTCGCGATCGACTGTGATGCGGACGATTTCCGAGCCCGCGTTCGCAAGCGCACCGATTTGTACGACGGTCGCGGCTACATCGGCCGTATCTGTATTGGTCATCGATTGCACGACAATCGGCGCGCCGCCGCCGACCATGACGGCGCCGACACGCACCCCGACCGTCTGCCCACGTGGGGCGCAGCTAGCAGGTGTCAACGATTCCAACGCGTCCAAGTCAAGGCATGTTGCAGGTTCATTCGACCAGCCCTGCGTGAACACTCTTTGCTGCGCTTCTGCTACAGTCGGTGGGTGCACTAATCGTCTCTTTTTGCCAGTATGATGAGCACCCTTCGATATCTAGAGGAGACCGACACTATTATAAAATAGATATATGGTAATATATCGTTCTGTTTTATGAAAGATTTTACCTTGGGGCAGCGAACAACTGCCATCTTCGCCGTTTCTGGGTGACCGTTTTGCGACCGGCCTTATGGTGCCATTCCCCTTCCCGTCGAGCATGGCGCGGCCCGGCATGTCGTTTCGGTCCAGTATCCAGTGGAGACGCCTGCGTCTTCGCAATCCCACAAGGCTAGTTCGGCCCGAACTTTCCCTTGAGCACCGAAATATTGGCGCGCGGAGATGTCGGACGTCATGTCGCGCTGCTACGTGCCCTCCGAGTTTCTTGTCAAACGTCGATTTCGAACAGCAGCGAAGAGAGAAGATCCGAGTTCCGGATATTCTACTCTCACAGCAGCGAGGATGGGTCTGAGCCGGACTTCGTCGTTGCTCCGCCATTTAGACTTTGTCAGGCCAGGGTGCGACGGCGCGCCATCGAAATGAACTTTCAAAGCATCCGATTTCTATCCGACGATATCCCACGCCACTACTCCGACCTTTCAATTCTTCCTTTCTCTGAGACCAGCGCCCATCAATAAGCGTGCGACAGCATGAGCGCCCGTTCGGCAGCGTGCCGAAGCCTGCTCAACGCTACGTGTGGCGAAGCCTTCGACGTGTGGCCCGGCATTAGTTGCCAGCGACGAGATGCATGGAGATATCAATGGACGAGACGAAATATCTGACCGTCGAAGAAGTCTCGGAACGCTATCGCGGCGGAATCTCGGTGGGGACTCTGCGAAACTGGCGCGCAATGAGGGTTGGGCCGACCTACATCAAGATCGGCAAGGCCGTCCTCTATCCAATTGGCGAGCTGGAGGCCTGGGATCAAAAGAACATGGTGACATGTCGTGCGTCAAAGCGACTCAACACGAACGCGCGTGACAAGGCGTGACCATCACAATGCGCCTCAAGAAACCGCTCCCAATTACAGCCTCCATCCTTCCAAAGAATGCTTATTTTTACTGTGTTTTCAATTCATTAGGTGTTTTGATGGCATCGT
>JBBRQR010000018.1:0-17917 GCA_038226115.1 Sphingomonadales bacterium
AACCACAGTCTCCACCACCAACATCCCGATCTCGCAGCCTGAGAATACCCAGGCTGCTGTCTAAACTATCGAAATGAGGGGTCCCTGTTGGACGCCGATCACCCCGCTAAGGGGGTCCTTTTTGCACGCCGATCCACAACCAACACGGGGAATTGAGAACCGTCCGCAACTCAGGGGCTGAGTAGCAACGGAACAGAAAACCTACATAAGCCTCGGACCGGTCATCATGGGGTCGGTCTTCCCACTATCCCGAAAAGTAAAATGAAAGCGCGCTGTCGGCTTCCAGAATCTTTTGTCGAACGTGCACGATTAGTGGGGGCGTTTTGACCCGCTGAAAGAAATTTCGGTTGGACGCAGAAAAGTGAGAAGTAGCACCATCGCTATAGCCGAAAACCCACCCCCTACGAGGAATGTCGCGTTCGCCCCAAGCCTCTCCCAGACTAGCCCGGCTATTACACTTGCCAGTAGCAGCGTGACCCCGGTCGCGAGGTTAAACACCCCATAAGCTGAGCCGCGCAGTTCGGGCGGCGAGTGATCGGCGACCAGCTTGGTCAGCAACCCCTGCGTCATAGCCATATGTGCGCCCCATAGCGCGATACCAGCAAAAGCGCCGAACAAACCCGGCACGAGTGCCAGCGACAGGTCGGCAAGGATCAGGCACGCCATGCCAGTCGCAAGAAGCACTTTAGCGGGTATGCGATCCGACAGCCGACCCGCCGGATAGGCTCCGATCGCATAGACCAGATTCATTACGACGAGGACCATGGGTGCGAGCGCAAACGGCAGTCCTTCCGCACTAGCCTTCAGGATCAGAAACGCCTCGCTGAACCGAGCCATCGTGAATACCACGCCAATCACGGTCACTTCCCAGAAAGGTCGCGTCAGTCGCTTGAGATCGACGATGCGGACAGGGACGTGCGCCACGGCTTCAGCAGTGACGATCGGAGCATCCTCTACCGCGACCAACACCAGAATGACCGCGATTGCCGCAGGAATAATCGCGAACCAGAAAACTGAACGGATGTCGTTAGCAAAGACGATCATCAAACCAATCGCGAGCAGGGGACCGGCGAAGGCTCCGATCGTATCGAGCGACTGGCGCAGGCCAAAGGCCTTACCGCGGATTTCGGGAGGGGTAACGTCGGCGACGAGCGCGTCACGTGGTGCGCCCCGCAGTCCCTTGCCGATGCGATCCGCAAAGCGTGCGCCGAGCACCAACGGCGCGCTCCCGGCGAGCGCAAACAACGGCTTGGTGAGCGCCGCCATTCCATATCCGATCAGGATCAGCGGGCGGCGCTTTCCCATCCGATCCGAAATATAGCCCGAAAAGACCTTGGTGATCGACGCCGTAGCTTCTGCCACGCCATCGATCGCACCGACCACGGCGACACTGACGCCGAGCGTCGCGGTAAGGAACAGCGGTAGCAGCGCATGGATGATTTCTGACGAAAGATCCATAAACAGGCTGACGAACCCCAGCACCCAAACCGCGCGCGGGACGGCGCTCACGCTCGCCTTCATGCTTGAGCCGCTTCAGGATCGCGATCGAACCGGCCGAACGCAAGCGCAAGCGTCGGCAGGACAAGCAGGTTGAGCACCATTGATGTGATCAGGCCGCCCAATATGACGACGGCCATCGGACCTTCGACCTCGCGGCCCGGGTCGCTCATCCCGACCGCGAGCGGCAGCAGCCCAAGCGCGGTAACCAGTGACGTCATCACGATCGGCACCAGCCGGTCGCTCGCACCCTCAATTGCCGTGGCGACATTCCAGTCTCGCCCATCGACGACGACAAGATGCTCGAAGTGCGAGACCATCATGATCGAATTGCGCAGCGTGATCCCGGCGAGCGTCACGAACCCGACCAGCGCCCCGAGCGACAATTGCCCACCGGTCAGCAGAACCGCCAGCACGCCACCGACCATCGCGAACGGCAAGTTGGCGAGCACCAGCAGCAGATTGCGCCAGTTGCGCGTGACGACAGAGAGAAGAAGAATCACGCCGACCGCCGCGATCAACGTATTAAGGAAAAGGTCACGGCGCGCATCGCTCTGTGCCTGCGCCGTGCCGGCAAATGTCACGTAGGTCCCCATCGGCAGTGCGACTTTGGCAGCGATCCGCGCCTTTGCGGTTGAGACGAAGTTCGCAATATCACGATCCGCGACGTTGACGGTTACGGTCTGGACGCGACGCGCGCCTTCGTGACGAACCTGATAACGCCCCGATGAGGGCACGATGTCTGCGAATTGTCGCAAAGGGACAAACGTGCCGCCCGGTGTCCGGATCGGTAGAGCCCCGATGCTCGATGGATCGTTCCGGCTCGCCTGGTCAATCAGCGCGATCACGTTGAACACACGGTCGCCCTCATATGTTTGGCCGACGACATCCCCCTGATAGGCGGTGCGCACCGCATCGAGCACCTCGACCGGGTTCAGACCCCAGCGCGTCAGATCGTCGGGTCGCAGCTTGATTCCGAGCTGCGGCAGGCCCGGCGGGGTCAGAAGCTGGACGTCGCCCGCGCCGGGTATCGCGCGCAGGATATCGGCAATCTGCGCGGCCTTGGCGTCGAGAACGTCCAGATCGTCGCCGAAGACGTTGACGGCGACCGGAGCGGTCGTACCCGATAGCGTTTCTTCGACGCGTTCGGTGAGAAACGTTTTGAGCGACATATTCGCGCCTGCAAAACCACTGAGCGTCTTATTGATCCGGCCTTGGACAACCTCGCTCTCTTCGCCGCCAAGCGGCACCAGATCGATATCCAGCTCGCTGTAGTTCGGACCCCAGATGTCGTCCGACTTCTGCGCCCGCCCAACCCGCTGCGACACCGAGCGGACTTCGGGAATCTGGCGCAGCGCCTTGGTCACGCGGGCGCCAAGCTGAAGCGATTGATCGAGCGACGTGCCCGGTGCCGCAGACATGTGGAGTATGAAGTGTCCTTCCTTCAGCTCCGGGATAAAGCTGGTCGAAAAGAATGGCAGCGCCGCGCAGCCGATCAGGATCAGCACGATAGCCCCGATCACGACCGGCCTGACACGCCCGATCAGCGGCGAAATCAGAGCCTCATAACGCCTGCGGCTATACCGTGCGACTGGCGGATCGTCGGTCTCGTGCTGCTGCCCCGACAGCCACATCATGCCGAGCGCTGGCGTGACCGTCAGCGCCACTGCAAGTGAGGCCAACACCGCAAGAATATAGGCGATGCCAAGCGGCGCGAAGAGTCTGCCGGCGAGCCCTGGAAGGGCAATGACTGGCAGGAAAACGAGGATAACCGCAAGAGTGGCGTAAACGACGGCGGTCCGCACCTCGAAGACCGCGTCGACTACAACGAGCGTTCTTGGGCGAGGCGTCGCGAGCGCACCGTTCTCGCGCAGCCGGCGGACCATGTTCTCGACACCGATGACCGCGTCATCGACCACCTCGCCGATTGCGATGGCCAGCCCGCCCAGCGTCATCGTGTTGAGCGTTATGCCGAAGCGCGCGAGCAGCAAGGTCGCTGTTAGCAGTGAGAGCGGGATAGCGGTGCAGGCAATCGCTGCGGTGCGAAGGTTGAACAGAAACAGGAACAGAACGACGATAACGAGGATACCCCCCAGCAGCAGCGAATGCTGGATGTTGGAGACGGCGGTGCCAATAAAGTTCGCAGGCCTGAATAGGCCGTCATGCAGGGCGATCCCTTGGGCTTTAAGTGCGGGCTGTATATCCTTGAGCGCGGCATCGACCGCACGCGTGACGCCGAGCGTATCGGCCCCATATTGCTGCGTCACGTTTATGATGACGCCGCGCTTCCCCATGATCGTAGCCGCGCCGATCGGCGGCTCGGGCGCCTCGAGGACATCGGCGACATCGCCAAGGGTGACGCGTCCGGTCGGGGCTGAGCTGATCACCGTGCGGGCAAGTCCTTGCGGATCGAGTACCTGCCCCTCGCTCTGGAGAACGATACGCTGGTTCTTCGTGTCGATGACCCCCGCCCCGCGTAGGCCGGTTGCATTCCGGGCGGCCGCAAGAACGTCGTTGGTGGCAACGCCGTACCGCAGCAGGCGGTCCGGGTGAATCTGAATTTGGAGCGAGCGCGTCTCTCCGCCAAATACGGTCGCGTCGGCCACACCAGGCACCGCCAGAAGGTTGCGACGGATCGTCCACTCAGCCGTCGTATGGAGCGCCATCAGCGACTGCCGTTCCGATGTCAGCCCAAATACGAGAACGGTGCCGGTGGATGTGGTAAGCGGGGTCAATGTCGGGGCCGCGACGCCTTGGGGCAGCGCCTGTGATACGCTTGCTAGCCGCTCGGCGGCGAGTTGGCGATCAAGATAGATGTCGCTTCCCGGTGCGAACACCAGAGTGATCGACGACAATCCCTGGATCGAAGTGGATCGGACGGACTGGATACCTGGAAGGCCGGTGATCGCCGCTTCGATCGAACGCGTGACGAGCAGTTCGACCTGTTCAGGCGATAAGCCTGGAGCCTCGGTCTGTATGCCGACCTGCGGCGGCGAGAACTCAGGAAAAACGCCGTAATTGGCATGTTGCAGACTTAGCAGGCCATAGACGACCAGCAGGCACGCGAGCGCCACAACGACGCCGCGAAAGCGGACGGCGAGGCCGATCAGGGCAGCTTGCGGTCCGGTGGATCGCTGCGCGGTCAATCTCCGTCACTCTCGACCGGCGCTTGTGATCGCAGCTCCTCCGACAGCAGCAGTTGCGCGCCTTGCGTCACAACGGGAGTGTTGGGTGCAAGATCTCGAAGGAGATAGTTACCGGCCGCATCGCGCTGATCGGTGACGACGCCTGTGCGGACGAACGCACCATCACCGCGACGACGATAAATCCAAGCCTTGCCCTGCCAATTAACCACAGCCGATGCCGGTGCGGACACAGCAAAGCCTTCGCCACCCTTCGTCAGTAGTGCAGTGACGTTCATCCCCGGCACAAACCCGCTCGATGTGGGCACAGCATAATAGGCTCCCCGTCCCGGTACGCGCGGGTCGGTCTTCGCGGCAGCGCCAATCAAGCGTGCCGTTGCGCGCACGCCCCCGTCACCTTCGACCATCAATGTCTGCGGTGGGGCTCCAGCATCCGGTGGAAGTGCCACCTGCAACAGCAGGGTGCGACGTGCGACGATGGCAGAGACCAATGCCGAACCTGGGGTCAGCGCTGGTCCAAACTCTTGGCGTGCGCTTACGATCGCAGCGGATGCTTGCGCTCTGGCGGCGTCCGCGCCCGCCCGATCTGCGGCGTACGTTGCTTGCGCGGCCTGAAGTTGAGCAAGCGATGCGTTTTGCGAGTCCACATACAACACCCGAGTCCGTGCGAGGCTTGCGTTCGACGCAGCCGCGCGCGCGCGCGCCGCGTCTGCCTGCGACGCGCCTACCGTCCAGAGATTGGCGAGATCGGTGAGCCGTGTCGTATCGACGACCGTGGTGAACACCGACGTTGCCGACGCGCTGCTCCCCGCAGCCAGATTTGTCGTAACGATCCCGCTGCGGTTGAGCGTTGCAGCATCGATTCGTAATACCGTCTGCCCATGGTCTGTGAAAACGCGTTGCGGCGTCGACACCGGGCGCTCGCGATCGGCTTCGGCACCCGCTTCTGTGCGCGCAGCCCCAACCGCCCACACCGCGAACGCAATTAGAGCGATCACGGCTACGATGGCGAGCGGCATTCGAAGTCGGGGAGTGATCGTCATGGCGCGGACCTGTCATGAACGGGCGCGGCGGACAGCGCCGGCGTGAAGATTGGTATGCGCAGCGCATCCTCGAGCTGGCCCAGCGCGGTTCGCTGCGCAACCAGCGCCTGCAACTGCGCATCCCGGCCGGCCGCATATTCGATCTCACCGACTAACAGCGTGACGTGATCGATCGCGCCTGCTTGGAACACACGGGCGTTGCGTACTTTGCGATCCGCTTGCTGAGCGGCAAGCGCATCGGCGTTGACGAGGCTCGCGCTGGCCGTTGCATAGGCCGCGATTGCTCGATCGATATCGCCGAGGATTTGCGACTGAAGCGCATTGAAGTTGGCGGCCGCCTCGCGGCGTCGAGCGTCGGCTTCACCAATCGGACCGCCATTAGTGTTGAAGATCGGCAGGTCAGTCTGCAAATTCAGGCCATATTTATTGTTACCCTGATCATATTCGTAGCTCGGACCGATCGAAAGATTGGGCAAGCGATGGGCGGCTTGCAGCCTCACTGAGGCTCTAGCCGCGTCATAGCGCGCAAGGCTCGCCCGAACATCACTGCGCGTGGTGAGCGACGTTCGGCGCAACAGCGCGATGTCTGTCGGCGCTGTAGGATGGGTAACGGCACCAAAATCGAGTTCGATGTCGTCTAGCGCATGCACCGGAACGCCGATAGCGGTAGCAAGCGACACGCGAGCATCGGCGATGTCGCGAGCGGCATCGGAAACCGCTAGCGCCGCGGTATCACGACTGGCACGTTCGCGCCCGACATCGAGCGACGATGCCTCGCCGACCGCGAGCCGACGCTCAAGAAATCCTGTGAGTTTGGTCTGGAGATCACGACGCTGTTCGACTAGCCGCGCATGCTGTTCAGCGCTCCACAGCGTCACCATCGCCGTCCGAACCCGGCCCCTAACTTGCCAGCTCGCGGTCACGACGTCGAACCGGGCCGCTTCGGTCAAAGCCTTTGCTTCCCCGGCTCGCGCCTCTCGCTTGCCGAACAATTCGAGAAGCAGGCTGATCGAGGAGCCGACGATCCAAGCGCTAGGGTTCGAGGCGCTGGCATTGAACAGTGGTGACAGACTCAACACCGGGTTTGGGCGCTGGGCGGCCGTGCGGATCGCCGCTTGCGCAACCGCGAGGCGCGCATCGGCAACTTCGATGTCAGGATGGAAATAGACCGCCGCGAGCGTCAGCCGTTGCAAATCCCATGGCTTTGTCGCCCCGTTCGTCGGTATCCCGGATGCGGCAAGAAAGCTTTCAAGGCGCGGGTCGTTCAGGGTCCGAGCGTCGAGCGCTGCCGCACGTATCGCAGGCTCTAGTGGCGGCGAGGGTATCGACGAACAGCCCGCAGCGAGGAACGCGACGCTTACGACAAGGGCGAATTTGAATTTCACGCGACTCCATCGCTATCGTTTATGGGTGCCATGCTTGATCGCCCCGGCCGCTAACCCTAGAGTGTAGCTAATGCAACACGTGTTTCATTGGAACAAGCCATTTCAGATTTGACCTGGCTGTTGCTGCTGGCGCAGCTTCCCGCCGAACCGTCCAGCGCGCGTGTCGCGCTGTGGCGGAAATTACGGGGCTCGGGTGCGGTTGGTGTCGTCAATGGCGTGTGGGCCTTGCCGTATAGCGACACGAACGCGGACCTTTTCAGGTCGGCTGCCACGAAAGTGCGGGACCAGGGCGGACGGGCAACTACGTTTTCGGCCGCACCACTAGATGTCGGCGAAGCCGATGCACTGGTCGCTCAGTCGCGCGTCGATCGCGCGAAGGAATATGACGAATTCGCCGAGCGAGCGGATGCGATGCTGGCGGAGATCGAAAAGGAAACACGGAAAGAGAAGTTCACCTTCGCCGAGCTCGAGGAAATCGAACAGGATCTCGAAAAGCTCACCGAATGGCTGGCCAAGATCGTAGCGCGGGATTTCTTTCCTGACAGACGCATCAGCGAGGCGAGAGCGCATCACGATAAATGCGCTGCGCAGCTTCAGGCGTTCGCTGGAAAGGTCTTTATCGCTGAGGGAGTAAGCGACGCGACGAGCACTATTTGAAACTGGTTGATCGAAGCCAACGAAATTTCCGTCACTACGCAGGTTCCAACAAACCCCGATTTGATACGAGCCGCCCCGACAATCGTTAGCGGGGGGCTGAAGAGATCATAATTTCACATCTACCCGTCCAGAAACCCTTGGCCGATAAATCCGTCCATCGGTAGAGACGAATTATGGCGTGCTGGAAGATCTCGCGGCGAACAAGATGAAGCGCCGAGTAGACTGCTTCGACGTTAGGCATGCGCCGATGCGGACGTTTTCGAGCGCCTGGCGACGGCGCTGGCTTAAGCGACGTTGCGCCGCAGTTCGCCCGGGTGCGCAATCACGGTGGTTATCTGCACGAGCATCCGGGAGTAAGCTCGGCCCCATTCAGCTGTGCGCCGCATGGCCGCGCAGGTAATCTAGCGTTGGGTGCGTCGGTCGGCAAAGCCCTCAAGACCGAATGGTTCGAGCGGAAAACATTCCGAAATCGCAATCACGCAAGAGTCGACGTGTTCGATTGCAACGAGCGCTCCTACAGTTCGACACACACGCACTCACCTTTGGGTATTTCAACCCCATGAACTTTGAGAGGCCGCCCAATGTAGCCTATCGGTATGTCTAGGAAACCAGTAGCGGCTCGGAAGAGAAGTCACACTGGACGGGAAGCACGGCTCCGCCTATCGCATTTTAACGGCTTACGGCCTGATAGCGTTTGGGGGGACGATAACGTGGGGGCCGACCGGGCACTTTCATTGCTGAACCAGATGCTCTGGAATGCGGCGCTGGTCTCCGCGCCGATCCTGGGGGCGATCTTGCTGGTCGGCGTAATCATCAGCGTGCTTCAAGTGGCAACGCAGATTCAGGAAATGACGCTGACCTATGTGCCCAAGCTGATCGTCACGACCGCATTGCTGATCCTGCTCGGGTCATGGATGATGGGACATCTCACCCAATTTGCCAAGGCGATGCTGCTCACCATCCCCGATATCGCGCACTGAACGACCGTCGATGCACAGCGTGGTGCCGCTAGGCGGGCAAATCACCGAAATGGTGCTGGCGGTATTGCTCGCTGCCTTGCGTCTGGCACCGACACTCGCCTTCGCCCCGCCGTTTACGCTCATCAAGATGCCCGCCCCGGCACGCGTGACGATGATCGTCGCTTTGGCGGCTGCCTTACCAAACCTGCGCGGAACGCCCATCCCGCAGACGCTTGCGGACGGCCTGATCCCAGCCGCTTTTGGCGAACTCGGCCTCGGGATCGCAATGGCGTTGGGGCTACAATGGGCGTTTGCGCTGGTCGCGATGGCCGGTCGTGCGCTCGACATTCAGGCGGGCTTCGGGCTGGCCTTCCTGATCGACCCGACAACGAAGGCGCAGATGCCACTGATCGGTGCGATCTTCAACTATGCGACCGCCGCGGTCTTCTTTACGACCAACGCACCATATGATCTCCTCCTGACGCTGGCCGCATCGTTCCAGCGCGTTCCGGTCGGGCAGGCCACGGCGCCGAAGAACATAGGCAATCTGCTGGAATATCTCGGCACGATGTCGGTTCTGTCGCTGGGGCTGATCGGGCTCGCAGTCACCGTGCTGTTTCTGATTGATCTGGTGATCGCGATGATGTCCCGAACCCTCCCGCAAATGAACGTGCTCGTGCTGGGCTTTCAGGTGAAGTCGTTCGTGACGATCCTCCTTTTGCCGATCACGCTCGGTCTGTCCGGGGCGGCGCTCGTGCGTATCCTCCGACTCGCGACCGAAGCCATGCTGACGATCGGCTGAGCCATGGTCGAAGAGTCCAGCGAGCAGGACAAGAGTGAAAGCGCTAGCCCCTACAAGCTGGATCGCGCGCGGCGGCGTGGCATGGTGGCGCGCGGTACCGATCTCGGCTTCCTGTCGACACTGGTCGCGCTGGCGATTATCGCGCAGCTGTCGGGCGCCAAGTTGGTCGCCAGCCTCGCCCAATTGCTCCGGCGCGATTTTGTCGGGTCGATCGCCATGGCAGGCGATCCGGGCTGGATCAGTTCCGTCAGCGGCCAAGACGCACGCGTGGTCGCACTGGCACTCGTGCTTCCCGCATTCCTGTTGGTGGCGATTTCCGTCGCGGTCGAGATCGTGCAGAACCGCGGCGTTCTGTTCAGCGCCGAACCCTTCAAACCCGATTTCTCGCGAATCAATCCGGCGAGAGGCCTGAAACGCTTTTTCTCGCTACGCATCTTGAAAGAGTTGGCCAAGAACCTCGTGAAGTTTGGGCTGTATGGCGGCGCGGCCTATCTGTTCATCAGCGGTGTCGCACGCGATGCGGGATTGCGCGCGCGCGACGGGCGCCAACTCGCCGGGGTTTTGAGTGAGGAGGCAGGACGGCTCCTGACGCTGTTCATCGTGCTCGCCGCGGGCATCGCCCTGCTCGACCAGATTCTCGCGCGTCGCGAATTCTCCAAGCAGATGCGAATGAGCAGGCGTGACGTTACGCGCGAGCACCGCGAACGCGAAGGCGAGCCGCGGCAGAAACAGAAACGCAAGCAGATCATGGCCGAGATCATCAAGCAGGCCGGAGCGGCAGCCAATGTCAAAGGCTCCGACATGTTGATAGTGAACCCGACGCATTTCGCGATCGCGCTACGCTACCGCAAGCAAGAAGGCGACGCGCCGATCATCCAGGCGCGCGGTCGCAATCTGTGGGCGCTCCGCATGCGTCGAACGGCAGAGCGCGAGGGCATCGCGATTGTCCAGAATCCTACGCTGGCGCGCACCCTGTACCGGGAGGGACAGGTGGGTGGCACGATCGGGCAAGCACAGTTCGTCGCAGTGGCGGACATCTACATCATGTTGCGTCGTACGCAGCAAATCCGGGAAGACGCATGATGTTTGCCAAAGTCTATCGGGAAAACCGGGATTTGCTGCTCGTCGGCGGTCTGCTGGCGACGCTAACGATCCTGTTCGCGCCGATCCCGCCCGCCGTGATCGACCTCGCGATCACGATCAACTTCGGCTTTGCGCTGACGATCCTGCTGATGACGTTCTATGTGAGACGGCCGGTCGATTTCTCGACCTTTCCGTCGCTGCTGCTCGTGGTCACGCTGTTGCGATTGTCGATCAATGTTGCAGCGACACGCCTGATCCTGACCAAGGCCGATGCTGGCGACGTGATCCGCGCGGTCGGCACGTTCGCAGTTGGGGGCAATTTCATCGTCGGCCTCGTGGTGTTCGCGATCCTGGTGGTCGTGCAATACGTCGTTGTCACAGCAGGCGCGCAGCGCGTTTCGGAAGTCGCGGCCCGCTTCACGCTCGACTCGATGCCTGGCCAGCAAATGAGCATCGACGCCGATCTCAACATGGGCCTGATCGACCAGACGGAGGCCCAGAGAAGGCGTCACGCGCTAGAACAGGAGGCTTCCTTTTACGGCGCGATGGACGGTGCCAGCAAGTTCGTGAAGGGCGACGCGATCGCGGCAATCATCATCCTGCTGATCAACATTATCGCCGGATCCTTAATCGGAACCTTGCAGCTCGGACTCAACTGGGCCGAGTCACTGCAGCGCTTCACGTTGCTGACGATCGGCGATGGCATCGCCGCGCAATTGCCCGCGCTGATCGTGTCGGTCGCGACCGGCATCATCGTAACGCGTTCGTCCGCCGATCGCGACCTCAGCACGGAAGTCTACGCGCAGCTTTCGTCGATCCCGCGTATCCCAAAGATTGTTGCCGGGTCGCTGATGGTGCTCCTGCTGTTACCCGGCATGCCGAAATGGCCGATCCTAGTGGTTGTCGCCCTGATGGGTCTGGCGTGGTGGAGATCCCGCCAGCAAGCGCGCGAAGACGCGAGCGGACCCGTAACCGAAGTATCCGAGGACACGCCGCGCGACGTTAGTCGGCAGGACAGTATCGAAATCCTGATCGGCAGCGAGCTCGCCGAACCTTTCAAGGAATTGCGCGGCGACTTGCTCGACCGGATCGCTGCCGCCCGCAAGGCGCATTTGAGCGAATTCGGCACACCGTTGCCGCCGGTACGAATTCTGGACGGCGATGGGACTGGCTTCAACGATGTCGAGATCCGCATCTACGGGACGCGCTTTGGCCTGCTGACCGTCTTTCCCGACCGGTTACTGGCGGTCGCGGTTTCCGATCCCACGCTCAGGATAGACGGCCTCGAAGTCGATGAGCCCGTCCTCGGTCAGCGCGGCTTCTGGATTCGGCCCGATCAGGCGGCGGTCGCACGCACACAAGGTTTTGCCGTCGCCGAACCGGTCGCGGTGGTCATGGCGCATTTTTCGGATATCGTGCGCGGCGAGGCGTCCCGACTCCTCTCCCGCCCGGTGTTTGTCGAACTGATCGAGGGTCTTCGCCAACGCCAGCCGGCTCTGATCGAGGACCTGATCCCGGCGATGCTGTCGGTTGCCGAGGTTCAGCGCATCTTGCGTAATTTGCTAGCGGAAGGCGTATCGATCGCCAATCTCGACCTGATCTTCGAAAACCTGCTCGATCTGGCGCGCAACCAGCGCGACCCGGATGAACTGTCGGAATTGCTGCGGCAGCGGATCGGATTCGCGATCTGCAACAAGCTCCGGGGCCGACACCGCGACCTTGCGGTCATGAGCCTTGACCCGAGACTGGAGAATGAACTTTCAGGAACGGTGGGTGGCGGCGGTCGTGGCGTCGATCCCCGCCTCGCCGAGGGCCTCGTTCGTCGGGTCGCGCCCGTCGCCGACAAGATGTTTCGCGAAGGGCGCGCCCCGGTGTTGCTGTGTGGAACGGAAATCCGCAAGACCGTCCGCATGCTCACGCAAAGGGCCATACCGCGTCTCGCGGTGCTTTCCGTGAATGAAATCCCGGAACGCATTGACCTCTCGTCCTTCGAAGTGGTGAGGGTCGATCAATGACGCGGTCGAGGAAGTCAATAAGAGGGGAAAATTGCCATGATTGACGCTGCCAGCGATCGCTTGAGCCGACTCTCGGGTTTTCTCGAACAGGACCCGGAGAATCCGACGCTACTCGCCGATACCGTTCAGGCAGCGCTTGATGCGAACGCACTATCGCTCGCCGACACGCTCGTATCCCGCCTGCGCCTGATCCGGCCGGATGCGTTCGACGGGAAGTATCTCGCCGCCGTCGCTGCAATGCGGCGCAACGATTTCTCCAGCGCCGCCGCAATCCTTCGTCCACTTGTTGAAACTGACGGAAACCCGAACGTACGCTTCAACCTCGCCTGGTGCGAGGCGATGCTCGGCAACAAACCTGTCGCACGTGAACTTCTGAACGAATCTACGATCAACGCGATCGCCGCCGCCGCCATGCTCAAAACCCAGATTCTGCACGAAGCGGGAGACTTTGCGGCAGCACTTGACGCCGGCAAGGCTGCGCTGGAGATTTTTCCCGACGATAGCGGCCTCCTCGCCGCGGTCGCAACGCTGGCGCTCGATGCCGAGGATCCCGTCCTGGCGCGCGCCTGCGCGATGCGCGCCGGCGATCACCCCGAGGCACTGGCCGCAGCCGGCGTACTCGACTTGCAAGACGGCCACCCAGATATTGCGCGGGTTTTGTTCGATCGATCGCTTTCGATCCGCACGCATAATCCGCGCGCGTGGATCGGGCGGGGCCTTACCGCGCTGCTCGCGCAGGATGTACCGGACGCGGCCCGCGATATCGATCGCGGCGCGCAACAGTTCGGCGATCATATCGGATCGTGGATCGCGGCCGGTTGGGCGCATTATCTGGCGGGCGATATCGGCGGCGCCCGCCAACGGTTCGAACGCGCTTTGGCGATCGATCCAAACTTCGCGGAAGCTCAGGGTTCACTAGCTGTGGTTGCGCTCGCGGAGGGAAACAAGGAAACGGCGCGGCGCGCGATGGTCATCGCCTTGCGGCTCGATCGCGACTGTTTTTCCGCCGCGTTGGCAGGCATACTGATGACAAGCGACGATCCCGCCAAATCGCAAGAAATCGTTGCGCGCGCGATGGCGACGCCGCTCAACGGCAACGGTTTGACGATTGCCAACTATATGAGCGGTTTGTCCCGTACAACGGTGCACTGAAGCATCACGTGGGCGCGCTACCGAGGCGCGACGCCTTCAGCCGAGCTCGGCCAGCGCGCGCGTAATCAGATTCTGTCCGGCTTCATTGTTTTCCAGCATCCGCGCCACTTCATCGGCGATCGACTGAAATTCGAGGCTCGCGGTGAGATCGCTGCCCAGTGCATCCGCCAGCAAGGTGCGCACGAACGCCTTGCGAAGATCCTCCTGCCCGATCCGACCCTGACGAACGAGCTCACGCAGGGGTATCAGCGCGTCGCCCGCGCTTGTGCCGACAATCCCGCTTTGTGCGGCACTCGGACGACCGCCTGCGCCGTTGAGCTTTCTAAGCCTCTCCCTGAGGAGCACAATCGCTTGGTCGATGCGGCCTACGGAACTCATGCGATCGTCAATGCTGCCGCTTGCGGCCAGCCGAGGCACCTAGCAGGAACGAGGTCGCTGAGACTTCGCCCGCCCGATCCGCAATATTCACCGCCATCCGTTTGCCGACGATACCTTCGCATTCGGCAACGATGCGTTGCATATCGACATTCAGAGGAAGATTTTCCTGATTAGCGGCGATGCCCGCGCTAAGATCCGCAATGCATTCGTCAAAACGGTCGCTCGCAAGGTGCTCGAGGCCATCGACGAAGCGCCGCATCCAATGATCGCCCGGCAGCGCCTTGAGCGGCTTCCAAGTGGCGACCGCGGAATCGGCCTCGCCCGACGTCAGTTCGAACAGCCCGAGTTGAAAGCGCGCGATGTGGAACTCGGGCGACAGCCGAACCGCCGAGCTCAATGCCTGGTGCGCGCCGATGAAGCGTTGGAGCCCGATCAACAGTGATCCTTTGAGGAAATGCAGTCTGGCATCGCCGGGGAAGGCTGCAAGGGCTGCATCGATCGCATCGACCCCACGTGCCGAATCGGCGTTCGCGACGCCGATCAAGTCTTGCATCTGCGCATCGTCGCAAAGATCGTCGGGGCCAGGGCTCATTGGATCATCCTCATCGATTTGCGTAACCGCGCCAGAGCGGCTTTATGCAATTGCGACACGCGACCTTTCGAGACGCCTAGCATAGTGGCGATCTGCGCGAAAAGCAGATCGTTCTGATAATGCTGTCGGATCACCGTTTGCTCCGGCTCGGGTAAGTCGGTCACACGCAGCGACAAGAGCGCCTGGGTCTCGCGCCACGCCAATGTGTCGAATCCGTTGTCCGACCGGCCAGCGAGCGAAGCGGCCTCACGCCGTTCCTCGGCATCGAGCATAAGGCCCAGAGCGAGCTCGGTGACCAAATCCGCGAGCTCCTGCGTAGCACTCCGCGACCCCGGCTCGGGTGTTGCGAGCGAATTCAGACGGTCCCGCTCGATCTTGCGGCGAAAGCGCATTTGCGCGCCGAATTCGTCGAGGCGGCCCAGTCCGTCGACGATGCTCCCGGCGATCCGGGCAGTGGCGAATCCGAGAAAGGTGGGGCCCCGGCGAGGATCGAAGCGGTCGATAGCCTCAAGCAAGCCGCGATAAGCGAATTGTTCGAGATCCTGGTGCATATCTGTCGGCAAATTCTTGCGTCGGGCATGGCGTTGCGCGAGCGCACGCGCGAAACGCTGGTATCGGTGAAACAGCCGCTCGCGCAAACGTCCTTCCTGAGTCGCCATGAACCGGCGCCACAAGGATGCCTCTTCCCGCTCTGGCCGAACGAGCAACATCAATCCGCTCCGCTCCTTGCCGAGACCGGTCACCTGAAACTGCCCATGACGCCCTCGATGATCAGTGCCCAACCGTCGATCAGAACGAACATCAGCAACTTGATCGGCAAGGAAATCGTCGTTGGCGGCACCATCATCATGCCCAGCGCCAACAGGATTGCCGAAACGACGAGGTCGATCAGCAAGAACGGCAACAGGATCACGAAGCCGATGGTAAAGGCGACGCGCAGCTCGTTGATCATGAAGGCCGGTACCAGCTTGAGCAGTTCCACGTCCTCGGGCCGATGCGGCAACGGTGCCCGGGAAATCCGGTAGATGGTGGCGAGATCGGCATCACGGGTTTGCGCCAGCATGAAGCGGCGCAGTGGTGCCTCGCCGCGATCCATCGCCACCTCCAGCGAAATGCTGTTTGCCAGATAGGGTTTGAGCGATTGCCGGTTCAGTTCGCCTGCGACCGAACCCATGCTGAAGATGGTTAGGAACAGCGACAGGCTCACCAGCACCGAATTGGGCGGCGTTTCGGGCATGCCGAACGCGTGCCTGACCATCGACAGGACGATCACGATCCGCGTGAAGCTCGTCATCGCGATGACGATCGTCGGCAGGATCGCCAGGACCGCGAGGATGACACCGGTCCGCACGACGTCGTTCGCGCCACCGCCGCTTAGTCCGGCTGCCAAGGCGGGAACAGGGACAAGCCCCCCTAGCACGGCCGCCGATGCGCATGCGATGCGTCGCCGCGAAGATGGATCAAGCATCGCTGTCACCGCCCGACGTCGACGGCATGTCTTGGCGCGCGAGGATTTCGTGCCCCGACGTACCGCACAACAGCAGATATTCTGTCCCATCGCAGCGTACCAAACACAAATCGGCATGAAGCGAAATCCGGCGCGCTTCGATCACGTCGATACGCCGAGCTCCGGTCAGACCCGTTGGGAATAGTCGCGTCAATGACAGGCGAGCAGATCGCTTACTCCCTCCAGCACGCTGCCGCACGACGAGCGCAAGGGCGACCGCGGCCGCGCCACAAAGCAGGAACGCCGCAAGAATACGGATCAACGACACATCCGGCCCGACCCCGCCACCGAGATGTTGCGCGTGTGCAGGCCCCCGGGCGGCGAACGTCGCTCCAGCAAACACCAAGAACGTCAATCGCTTCGTCACGCCTGTGTGACGGCCTTGATGCGGATGCCGAAATTGTCGCCGACCGTTACTAACTCTCCACTTGCGATCGTCACGCCATTGAGCCGGAGCTCGACCGGATCGCCAAGCAGTGTGTCGAGCGTGAAGCAATCTCCCGATGAGAGACGTCGCAAGTCCCCGACCTTGACGGTAGCCACGCCTAGCAACGCCTCGACGGTAACTGGTAAATTATCGACGACAGACCGGCTCGCGCGGGGGCCTTCGATTAGGAAAGCGTCAGTTTCGGACATTGGATTAAGAAGCCTTTTGCAAAAAACTGGGGGACTCAACGATCGCCATGGCGATGGTCCCATCGTCCGCGTGAACCTGCACGGAGCCGCCCGCAGATCGATCGCGCGCGACCAGCAGCGGCAGCGCTGCATCAAGCAAATGATCGAGCACGATGAGATCGCCCACCGATAAGGACGCGACCTGATCCGCGGTAAGGGTGGCGGCTCCGAGATGGCAACCGAGCCTGATCGGGAGATCAATCAGAGAATCCGACATCTTGCCAAATACAGACTTCCGCTTGCGGCCCGCCGCTGCTTGCCGGAGTCGCACGAGCGCGTCCGGGCGCACCGCGAGGGCGAGGCCCCAAGCGTCATCCTGTGCCACCATCTGAAAGCACGCATCCGCCGGGTCGTCATTCCTTGCGACAAGTCCTGGGCCAACCGCATCTTCCAGAAATTGGGCCAGGTCCCGCACCATATCCGCGCCGATCCGCCTCAACAGGTCGCGGTCGCGCGGATTGGCGCGCTCCGCACGCCCCGCGCAGGCGGCATATCCAAGCGCGACTTCGGTATCGTCCTTGATCCCAACGCGCGCGATTGCCGGACCATGCCAGCGTAGAGCACCGGCGGCGGAGCGTGGCAGGGCGACGCAGCGGAGCTTTGGTGCCGACGCGATCCATGTCCCCGACCAGCGGGTCACGATTTTGCAAACCGCCTCCTCCTGCTCACCGCTTGTCGGCGCAGGCAACCACGGCACTGGCTCATGCCTCATCCCTGACCGCGGATCCCGAAGAGCTGCTGGATCATGTCGTTCGCCGTGCTGACGATCTGCGAACTTGCCTGATATCCGCGCTGGATGAGGATGAGATCGCCGAACTCCTTGGACAAATCGACATTCGAGGCCTCGAGTCGACGGGACACGACCGTGCCGACGCGTGTATCGTCGCTGGCGAGCAAGGCGACGTCTGCACCGTCCGCAGCCTTGAAAAGCCCAGCGCTTTCTTGGGTCAGCGACGTGGGATCGCGAAAGCTCGCGATGGCAACCGCCCCCAGCTGCTTTTTCTCGTTATTCGAGTAGGTCAGCTCTAG
>JBBRQR010000019.1:0-17322 GCA_038226115.1 Sphingomonadales bacterium
CCCGCGCAACGGCGCTGACATGGCGGTGGTACTCACGGCGGCGTCCGGCGAGCGCCGCGCGGTCGCAGTCGTCGCGGCGGCGCATATCGTCCTGTTCGCCGGATTTTCGCTCGCGCTCAGATCGGTGAGCCCGCCGCCGCCGCCCGACGAGGGTGTGCCGGTTCAAATCGTCAGCGCGTCGGAGGCGCGCGCCGCCGCCCGTCCGGCGCCCGCACCAGCTCCGGCACCCGCTCCGGCCCCCACGCCAGCCCCTATTGACCGCGCGCCGGAGCCGCCGAAGGCCGAAACGCCTACGCCGCCCAAAGCGATCGACGCACCGACCGAGCCCGCCAAGCCCGAAAAGCCCAAACCGGAGAAGACCAAACCCGACAAACCGAAACCCAAGCCGCTGGATACCGAAGCATTGACTTCGCTGCTGGCCAAGGCGGCACCGAAGGCCAAGCCGCTCGACACCAAGGCGTTGTCGAAAGCACTCAACGCTGCGCTGCCGAAGGCGAAACCGCTCGATACCACCGCGCTCGGCAAATCACTCGACGCCGCGCTGCCCAAAGCGGCCGCCCTGCCCCTGCGCGGCGATCCCCGGGTCACGGCGGGAATCGCCGCTGCGATCAAGGCGCAGGTGACGCCATGCTGGACGCTGCCGGTCGGCGGCGGGGCGGCGGGCAAGGTGACCGCGCTGCTCCATATCGCGATCAGCCGCGACGGGTCGATTGCCGGGCGGCCGGGACTGGTCAGCCAGACCGGCGTGACGACGGCGAATGCCGCTTATGCCCGCGCCTTTGCCGAAGCGGCGGCGCGCGCGGTGTTGCGCTGTGCCCCGCTCAAACTTCCGGCGGATCAATATGGGCAATGGGCCCAGGTCGAAATAAATTTCGATCCGGCGAATTTCTGACACGCCTTCGCCCCGCAACACAGATGGGTTAGAGAATGACCATGCGTATCCTGTCCCTGCTCCTCCTTGCCGTCGCCGCCCCGACTGCCGCCGTTATCCGCGTCGACATCAACAGCGGCACCGCATCACCGCTGCCGATCGCCGTCCCCGCCTTCCCCGCGACCGCCGACGCCGCCACGGCGGCAGGAACGACGACGGCACTCGGCAGCCAGGTTGCGGCGGTCATCGCAGCCGATCTCGGGTCGTCTGGGTTGTTTCGCCCGGTCGATGCGGTCGCCACCGTTGTATCCGCCGACGTAATCGCGCCGCGATTCGACGTCTGGCGCGCGAGCACTGCGCAGGCGCTCGTCACCGGCAACGTCACCGCCAACCCCGACGGTGGCATCACTGTCGGCTGCTACGCTTATGACGTCGTGTCGACCGAGGAACTGGCGCGGCAGGGCTTTGTCACGACGGCGGCGAACTGGCGGCGCGCCGCCCACAAATGCGCCGACCTCGTCTATTCGCGACTGACCGGCGAGACCGGCTATTTCGACAGCCGAATCGTCTATGTCTCCGAAACCGGGCCGAAGACGAAGCGGATCAAGCGGCTGGCGGTGATGGACCAGGACGGCGCTAACCACCGTTTCCTGACCAACGGCCAGAATCTTGTCCTGACACCGCGCTTTGCCCCTAATCAGCAGACGCTGACCTACATGAGCTTCGCCGACAATCGTCCGCGCGTCTGGCTGTATACGATCGGCACCGGGCGGCAGGAGGCGATCGGCGACAGCGGCAACATGAGCTTCGCGCCACGCTTTTCGCCCGATGGTACCCGGCTGGTCTATTCGATCAGTCAGAACGGCACGACCGACATCTACCGGATGGAGATTGCCAGCCGCAGTGTGACACGGCTGACCCACGGCCCCGGCATCAGCACATCGCCAAGCTATTCCCCCGACGGGTCGCGGATTGTCTTCGAGTCCGACCGCGGCGGCGGCCAGCAGATTTACACGATGAATGCCGACGGCTCGGGTCAGCAGCGGATCAGCTTCGGCGAGGGGCGGTCGGGAACCCCGGTGTGGTCGCCACGCGGCGATTTGATCGCCTTCACCCGGCTGACCACGGGCAAGTTCCGGATCGGCGTCATGAAGCCCGATGGTTCGGGCGAGCGCCTGCTGACCAACGCCTATCAGGACGAAGGTCCGACGTGGTCACCCAATGGGCGCGTCGTCCTGTTTTTCCGCACCGCCGCCGGGCGAACGGGCAAGGTCGATCTCCACTCGGTCGACCTGTCGGGAGCGAACGAGCGGACAATAAAAACTCCACTCGATGCGTCCGACCCGGCATGGTCACCGTTGTTGCCGTAATGCGCTTCGAGTAAGCGATCGTCGTACATGCGAAAGGACATTCCCATGCAAAACCGCGCCGCCACTGTCGCGATGATCGCCATCCTTATTGGCGTCGGGGCCTGTTCGACCAAGAAGAAAGTACTGCCCCCCACCCCGCCGCCTGCCGGAGCACCGCTGGGTAGCGGGTCGGCAACGGCAGCCACGCCGTCAGGCACCGATTCGGGGACGGTTGGAACGCGTGCGGTGCCGGGCTCGCTCGCGGACTTCCGCGCGACCAGTGGCTCCGACACTGTCCTGTTTGGCTATGATAGCTATGATGTCGATGACACGGCCAAGGCGATTCTCGGCAAGCAGGCCGAGTGGTTGGCACGCTATCCGAGCGTCAAGGTGACCGTCGAAGGCCACACCGACGAACGCGGGACGCGCGAATACAACCTCGCGCTCGGTGATCGCCGGGCAAGTGCGGCGAAGAATTTTCTCGCCGCACAGGGCGTCGCACCGGCACGGTTGCAGACGATCAGCTACGGCAAGGAACGTCCCGTCGCCGATGGTAGCGACGAAAGCGCCTATGCGCAGAACCGTCGTGCGGTCACGGTGATTGTAAGCGGCGCGCGCTGAGCTACCACGCCAGCCGGTATTCGATGACGTTGCGGTAGATTTCGCCCGGCGCGAGCCGCGCGGAGCCGAAGGCGGGACGGTTCGGCGTGTCGGGTAGGCGCTGCGGTTCGAACGCGACTCCGTCCCACGTGCGGTAAAACCGTCCCGTCTTTCCACGCGTCGTGCCATCGAGAAAATTGCCCGAGTAAAACTGAAGCCCCGGCTGGTTCGACCGGAGTTCGAAGCTGCGGCCCGACGCCGGATCGTACACCCACGCCATTGCACGAATGCCGGTACCGCCGTCAGCGATCCAGCAATGGTCATACCCGCAACCGATTGCGATCTGGGCGTCGCGCATGTCGGTTACACGCTCGCCAACGAGCCTCGGCGAGCCGAAGTCGAACACGGTGCCGACGACAGGGCGGATTTCTCCCGTCGGGATCGATCCTGCATCGGTCGGCAGGAAATGGTCGGCCAGCAGCGTCACGACATGGCCCATCGCGTCAGCCGCACCGCCCTCGCCGCTAAGGTTCCAATAAGTGTGATTCGTCAGATTGACGATCGTCGGCGCGTCGGTCGTCGCAACATATTCGATCGTCAGCACGTCGTCATCGTCGAGCGCATAGGTCGCATCGACCGTCAGCGTGCCCGGATACCCTTCCTCGCCGTCGCGGCTGACATAGCGCAGGGTCACGGCGCGGTGCCGCGGGTAATCGGCGATCGTCCATAACCTGCGATCGAAGCCGTCGAGCCCGCCGTGGAGCGCGTTGACGCCGTCATTGACCGGCAAACGAAAGCTCGCGCCGTCGAGCGTGAACGCCCCGCGCGCGATGCGGTTGGCGAAACGCCCGACCGTACCCCCGAAATATTGCCGTCGATCAAGATATTCGTCGAGCGTGGCATGGCCAAGAACGACGTCGGCGCGCCCGCCACGCCGGTCGGGCACGATTAGCGCCTGCAGTGTCGCTCCCCAAGCGATCACGGTCGCCACGACGCCCTGTGCGTTGGTTAGCGTCACCGCCGGGACCGGACGGCCATCGGGCAACGTGCCGAAGTTAGCTTGCTCGATGCCTTCCACGCGCCACATGGCTCGGTCAGCGGCGCTCGATCTTGTAAACGCTCGCTGGCGGAGCATTGACCAGCACCGTCGCGGTCCGACGCGCGATCAGGTCGAATTCGTCGAGAATCGTGTCCGCCACCGGGCAGCGAAAGCCATAAGTAAACTGGAACATCGCACCGCCGGGACGGAGTTCCCTGAACGCCGTCGTCAGGATCGCACGGACGACGGGTTTCGGCATCGACAGGATCGGCAGGCCACTGATGACCGCGCCCGCCTGCCCCGGTCCGAACAGTGTTACATCGGCAAGGTCGCCCGCGCTCCGCTCGACCAGCCGCACGGTCGGGAAACGTGTCCGCATGAGTGCCGCGAAATCGGCCCCGAACTCGATCATCACCAGCTGGTCCGACGTGACTCCCGCGTCGAGGATTGCCTGAGTGAACACGCCCGTGCCCGGACCGAATTCGATCACCGGCATCGACGCCACGCTCAATTCGGCCGTGATCGCCCGCGCGAGGCCCGGCCCCGACGGCGCGATCGCGGCAACACGCAACGGCGCCGCCAGCCATGCGCGCAGGAACGGCAAAAGGTCGGCTCGGGCAGCGCGGGCGCGCACTCTGTCGGCGCGGCGAGCGGCAGTGATCGGCATCGGCAGGTTTCCCCCAAGCGAGGACGATCCCGTACCGCAACCGCGAGCAAGGCGATAGCGCGCGGCGGTCAAACCTTTGCCATCCGCCGCAGTTGCGCTACGACGCACCGCACAATCGACCAAGGAGAAGCCCGTGACCGCCGTTGGCCAGGATAGCCTGAAAACCCGCCGGACGCTGACGGTCGATGGCAAGGACTACGCGTACTACAGCCTGCCTGCCGCCGCCGAGGCGCTCGGCGACATCAGCCGCCTGCCGTTTTCGATGAAGGTGTTGTTCGAAAATCTGCTGCGCTTCGAGGACGGTGTCACTGTCACTCGTGACGACCTGACGGCGATGGTCCAATGGGCAACCGACCGCCGTTCGGACCGCGAGATCGCCTATCGCCCCGCACGCGTCCTGATGCAGGATTTTACCGGTGTGCCGTGCGTCGTCGACTTGGCTGCAATGCGCGACGCGATGACCAAGCTCGGCGGCGACCCGGCGAAGATCAACCCGCAGATCCCGGTCGACCTTGTCATCGATCACAGCGTTATGGTCGACGAATTCGGCACGCCGCAGGCATTCACCGACAACATGGAGCTCGAGTACAAGCGCAACATCGAACGCTACGAATTCCTCCGTTGGGGGTCGTCGGCGCTGAAGGGCTTCCGCGTCGTCCCACCGGGAACCGGCATCTGCCATCAGGTCAATCTCGAATATCTCGCCAAGACGGTGTGGACGAGCGAAGCGTCGGGCGAACATGGCGACGGCGCGATCGTCGCCTATCCCGACACGTTGGTCGGCACCGACAGCCATACGACGATGGTCAACGGACTCGGCGTCCTCGGTTGGGGCGTCGGCGGGATCGAGGCCGAAGCGGCGATGCTCGGCCAGCCGATCAGCATGCTCATCCCCGAAGTCGTTGGCTTCAAGCTTGAAGGCACGATGAGTGAGGGCATCACCGCCACCGACCTCGTCCTGACCGTGACCCAGATGCTCCGCGCCAAGGGCGTCGTCGGGCGCTTCGTCGAATTCTATGGCCCCGGCCTCGACGCGCTGACACTCGCCGACCGCGCGACTATCGCCAACATGGCTCCCGAATACGGTGCGACGTGCGGTTTCTTCCCGGTCGATCAGGCGACACTCAACTATCTCAAGCTGTCGGGCCGCGAACCGCATGCCATCGAACTCGTCGAAGCCTATTGTAAAGCGCAGGGGATGTGGCGCGATGCGACCGCACCCGATCCGGTGTTCACCGACACGCTCCACCTCGACCTTGGCAGCGTCCAGCCGTCGCTCGCCGGACCACGCCGCCCGCAGGATCGCGTTCTCCTCGGTCAAGCCGACGAAGCGTTCGAAACCGAACTTGCCAGCGGCTACAAGAAGTCGGGCGACGACGCCCATAAGCGTGTGCCCGTTGCGGGCGCGTCACACGACCTTGGCCACGGCGACGTCGTCATCGCCGCGATCACGAGTTGCACCAACACGTCGAACCCCAACGTTCTCGTCGCCGCCGGCCTCGTCGCACGCAAGGCCCGCGCCTTCGGATTGACCACCAAACCTTGGGTTAAGACCAGCCTCGCACCGGGGTCGAAGGTCGTCACCGATTATTTCGCCGCGTCGAAGCTTCAGGACGACCTCGACTATCTCGGCTTTAATCTCGTCGGCTACGGCTGCACGACGTGCATTGGCAACTCGGGGCCGCTGCCCGAGCCGATCAGCGCGGCGATTGCCGAGCACGACCTCGTCGCCGCGAGTGTCCTGTCGGGCAACCGCAACTTCGAGGGCCGCGTCTCTCCCGACGTCCGCGCCAATTATCTCGCCTCGCCGCCGCTCGTCGTTGCCTACGCTCTGATGGGGACGATGCGTAACGACATGGTCACCGACCCGATCGGGCAGGCGACCGACGGGAGCAATGTGTTTCTGAAGGACATCTGGCCGACCAACCAGGAAGTCAGCGACATGGTCATGGCGAATGTCACCGCCGACATGTTCCGCAACCGCTACGCTGATGTTTTTGCCGGTGACGAGCATTGGCAGGCGATCAAGATCGAGGGCGGCGCGACGTATAAATGGAATCCCGCGTCAACCTATGTCGCCAACCCGCCGTACTTCGATGGCATGACGATGACGCCGAAAGCCGTCGCCGACATCATCGACGCGCGTCCGCTTGCGATCTTTGCCGACAGCGTGACGACCGATCACATCTCGCCCGCCGGAAACATCAAGGAAGCCTCACCCGCCGGTCGCTATCTCAACGAACGTCAGGTCAGCCGCGCAGAATTCAACAGCTATGGCGCACGGCGTGGCAACCACGAGGTGATGATGCGCGGCACTTTCGCCAACATCCGCATCAAAAACGAGATGGTCCCGGGGGTCGAGGGTGGCGTCACACGGATGGCTGCAGAAGGCGGCAGTAACGGTGGCCATGGTGAACCTCTTGCGATCTTCGATGCTGCCGAAAAATACCGGACAAGCGCCACGCCTTTGGTGATCATCGCCGGCAAGGAATACGGCACCGGCTCTTCGCGGGACTGGGCGGCGAAGGGAACGACACTGCTCGGCGTCCGCGCAGTGATCGCCGAATCGTTCGAGCGCATCCACCGCTCGAACCTTGTCGGCATGGGTGTAATCCCGCTGCAGTTCGCTGATGGCATCGACCGCAAAACGCTGGCGCTGACTGGCGACGAAACATTCACCATCACCGGAATGGCCGATTTGAAGCCGCGCCAGACGGTGACGGTCGAATTCACGCGCGCCGATGGGACTTCGGGCAATTTCGAGACCCGCTGCCGGATCGATACCGCGCAGGAGCTCGATTACTTCTACGCGGGCGGCATTCTACCTTACGTCCTGCGCAAGCTCGCGGCTTAGGCAGACCCGCCAGCGCGAACGAAAAAGGGCCGCAGCGGAAGCTGCGGCCCTTTCCGTATCGAACGACGAAACCACGTTAGGCTGTAACAGCAGTCTCACGACGACGGCGCACCGCAGCACCGACGAGACCGAAGCCCGCGATCATCATCATCCACGATGCTGGCTCCGGGACGCTGTTGAGGAAGTCGAGGTTATTGTAGACCGGGACGAAGCCGTTGAACTCACCGAACGAGTCGTTGAGCGTATTGTCGTTGTCGCCCGGCTGGAACTGATTGCCGAACGTCAGCCCGAACGACGTGACAGACGACAACTGACCATTGACGAACTGCGGGCCACCCGAGTCGCCGCCGGCCGAACTCACTTCAGTCGCACCGCGACCCGTGTTGCAGTATTTGGCGCTGGCGGCGAGGCCGACCGCCTGAGCCAACCCGCACGACCCATCGTTTGCGTTCGTGCCATTGTCGAAATCCGAGATGACCGTATTCGTCGTCTCAGCGGTGCCGAAGAAGCCGGTGTTGCCCGGACCGCCGTCAAACAAGCCGCCGAAGTCGGCATCACCAAACCGGAAGTCGTAACGGTTGTCACCCTGACGCAGGCGGCCAACGCCAAGGCGATGCGGCGGCGTAACACCGAGCGAACCGCCAACGTCCGATCGCGAACCGAAGCCCGCAATGTTGTAATCGAGCCCCGTCAGGTCATTCCCCGTATAAAAAGCATAGCCAGTGGCAAATGCAGGCGCCGTAGCCGCGAGCGTGAGCTTTGCAATATCGTGATCGTCGATGACTTCGCCGGTATACAGCGGGTTGAAACGCACGTTGCTAACCGCAACCGTGGTCACGTTCGGAGCGCCGTTCGTATAGATCGGCGTTTCAGCGGGATCGGCGACGACCGGGTTGTAAAAATATGCCGTGACGCTGACAGGCTGCTGCTTTGTACCGTTCGTTACGCAATGTGCAGCCGTGATGATCGACTTGCGATCGGCCGACAGGCTTCCCGAGCAGACGAAGCGGCCAGCGGCACCTTCGTCGATCAACAGACCAACGGTACTACGATATTTGGGGTCGAGACCGAAGTTGAGCGGGTTGCCGCCCCCGGCGAGCGTGGCTGTTGACGTCTGGCCGATGATATAGCTCGTCGCGGTCCATGACAGGCCATTCGATATCCCCGAGACGCTCGCGGCCGATGCCGAGGTCGATGCCACAAGCGAACCAAAAGCTAGTAAGCCGACGGCGCCCAATGTTCCGGAAGCCTCACGACAGAAACGCAAAATCATAATATCCCCTCAGGCCCGCCCAACCGCGCGTGGACGCCTCCTGCCTATCGCGAACTTTGCGAATAACAAGCAGGATTCAATCGCGGTGCGACATTGAATCCAAAATCTTTAATCCATTATCAATGTATTAACCTTAATCTCTTGTTAATACCTAATCGGCGGCGACGACGTTTCGCGCGATTAGTTAAGTCGTTTAATTATTTAGAGATAGTATTATTTGGCTACTGTGGCTTTTCGGCACTAGCGCTTCGGATCGACCCTGTTCAGAACGAATTTGCGGGACGATCGCTCGTGACGTCGTGTTCAACTTGGGGTGCAATATGAGAAGCGTTTTACTGGCGGCGACCGCACTGGCATTTATCGTGCCGAACGTTGCCTCTGCCGCAAACGTCATCAAGTCGTACTTCTACAGCGAAGGCGACGTTGAAGAAGTCGTCGACCCGGTTGCCAACGTCGTTGCACCGGCCCGTTCACTGAAATCGGCATTTCGCGTGGCCGGCGGCGGCGTCACCATCACGTCGGATCCCAATGGCCCCGGCATCTCAAATGGCTTCCCGCGCGCAACTGTTCTGACCAGCGGCTTTGAGGGTGCGTCGGACTATTCGACACGCGCTCTCGGCATCGGCTTGTTCCCGCCCGACACGATGGGCGCAGTCGGCACAACGCAGTATGTCGAACTGATCAACGGTAGCTTCTCGGTTTATAACAAGTCGACGGGTGCCCTCGCTGCGCCGCGCGTCACCGACAGCACGTTTTGGAACGCCGCTGGTGGTACCGCCACCGGCGGTGACCCGCGGGTCCTGTTCGACAAGGTAACCCAGCGCTGGATCGCGATCGGCTTCAATTCGACCAACAATGGCCTGCAGATTGCCACCTCGGCGACCAGCGACGCGCTTGGAACATGGAAGGCGGCGCAGTTCGCCGCGTTCACTGACACGGGGAGGTTCAACATCATTACCGACTACGGCACGTTGGCGCTGAGCGGTAATTCTGTCATCGTCGGAACCAACAACTTCTCGGCGGCGACAGATGGCGGGACACGGAATTTCCGGGGCACGACGCTTAACGTGCTCAGTCGCGCCGATGTGTTCAAGGCCACTGGCCCCGACGTCTCTGGCGCGCTTCAGTTCATCACGCCCTTTTCGTCGGGAACCGACAACGGCTTCGTCATTCAGGGGGTCAACCGCGATGGCGGCAGCTCAACGGCGACGGTTGTGGCGGCTAGCTTGTTCAATTCGGATAACGTCACCTACAGCATCACCAACGCCGGGTACAGTAACGCGACTCTGACAACTTCGACGTACCTGAACGGAACGCCGTTCGATTCGCCTAAGGCTGCTCGCCAGCCGACGACTGGCACGAGCGCGCGCATCATCGACGGCGGTGACGAGCGTATCGGTAGTAACACTTGGGAATATAATGGGCGCGTTTACTTCGCCAACACGATCATCGCGAGCGGTACCGACCACGACGTCATTCGCCTGACTGTGTTCGACAAGGCGACCAACACAATCCTGTCTGAAACAGACATCGGTGGTGGGCCGAGCGATCACTTCGACTATTATTATGGTTCGCTGGGGATCAATGCCTCGGGCCAAATTGTCGTTGGATATAACCGCTCGGGTGACAGCACAACCGGCACGGCCGGGCGCATCAGCATCTTTGCGCGCTCGTTCAACACCAATGCCAACGGCACGCTGACCGCGACAAGCGGCGAGATTCTGATCAAGCAGAGCCTCGTCGATAATTACCACAATGGTTCGTCCGAATTGCTTGCCCCGGTCGGCCGTCAGCGTTTTGGCGACTATGCCGCCGTCAACGTCGATCCGACCAACGCACAGAAGTTCTGGGTGATTGGCGAGTTCGCGCGGGAGTTCAACAACGCCGCCGGCGGCCACCCGGGTGGCAGCGGCTTCGGTCGTTGGAGCACTTATATCGGTCAGCTAGACGTTGCCACCGTGCCCGAGCCGGCATCGTGGGGCTTGATGATCGTCGGCTTCGGCCTGATCGGCGGCGTCGTCCGGCGCCAGCGCTCGGTGAACACCGCCGCCGCCTAACTGCTTCGGATCGGCAAGACGGGCGGGGCCGAAAGGCTCCGCCCGTTTTGTTTGTGCGCCAGACCGGCTCGACACTGCTGCGTCACGCGAGCATGATAGGCCATGCGTAAGATACTGATCGTTTCATCGATTTGGTGGGCGCTTTCGGGAAGTGCGGCGATGGCATCGTCATTAATCGGTCACTTTGTCAGCGATGAGGCCCAACTCGACATTCGCGCCGACGGCTTCACCCTCAAGCTCGCCTGTGGGGATGCCTCGATCGCAGGCAAGCTCGATGCCGACGCCCGCCGCAGCTTCATCGCAACCGGAACCTATGAAAACGCCGGTGGCGGACCGCAACTGGTCGACGAAGACGGAGCCGGTCATCCCGCCCGTTTCGGCGGCCACCTTGTTGGTAACCGGCTAACTCTATTAATTACACCTGCGACCGGCAAACCGCACACTCTCCAGCTCGAGCGGGGTCGCCGAACCAAAATGGTGCGCTGCCTATAGACTGCCACGTTGATCGGACCGATGCTCGTGCTCGACAATGGCGGCCTGGCGGAGCGCGGACGTGCGGATAGGGGGATGGCCGCGCGCAGTGTCTGATTCAGCGCCAGTCGACAATGCTCCAGCCGCGCTTCGCCGCCAGTCGGCGCAACCCGCGCGACGGATTGACCGCAACAGCCGCTTCGCTGGCGAGTGCAAATAAAGCTACGTCTGAAACATGGTCGGAATAGGCGCGCGCGATTTTGGCCCCGCCAAGCCGAGCCACGACCATCGCCGCCTTTGCGGCGCCGTAGCAGTTATCACCCAGCAGTTGCGCGCGGAGCTGGTCGCCGTCCCAGACCGATCCGGTGGCGATGACGGTAACCACGCTTAGCCGTGCAGCGATGGCCGTCGCATAAAAGTCGAAGCTGGCGGTGGCGATAACAACCTCCAATCCTGCAGCGCGATCGGCGGTAATCTGTGCCAATGCGCCCGGCCGCATCGCGACTTTGGCGGCAAATGCCGCAGCGTGCTCCGCGACTCGTGAGCGCGGCGCCGCATCTCCCATAAGCAGCGCCTGCGCGATCGCCTTCAGCCGTCCACGCGAAACCAACCCAAATCGATACGCCATCCCCACCGCGCCCGCCGCAGGCAGCAGTAGCAACCGCCACGGTGCCTCGGCAAGCGCCCAGAAGACCAGCCACCGGGTGTACGTCGGCTGACGCGTAATGGTGAGATCCATGTCGTAGACGGCAAATTGCATTGCCAATTCATCGCGCGTTGCCCAGCGCGACGCAACCGCGCCGCCCCTGAATACCCATCCCCGCGCCTGCGCGAACGCAACCAAATCTGCCCAGCGCCGTTTCGCCCTTGCCGAGACTGTTTCATTCCCCCAACGATCGGACGTGATGACTGCCGCCACCCTGCAGATGGACGAGACCGCCGAGGGTGGGCAGACGCTACGCCTTGGCGGCGCGCTTACGGTCGCGTCGATCAGCGATGTAGCCCCGGCGATGGCCGCCCTCGCTCCCGATGGCGGCGATCTCACGATCGACCTTGCCGCAGTCGAACGGATCGATACGACTGGCGCGTGGCTAATCCACAAGCTGCTCCGCGATTGGGAAAGTGGGGGACAAACGGCCACGCTGACGGCAGCCTCGGCCGATGCAAAGCGGCTGATCGATCAAGTGGCGGCGAACGACAAGCCTGCCGCGCGTCGCCCGCCGCAGGGCAATCTCGTCACCGATCGGCTCAATCTGATTGGTAGCGCGGTAATCGGCTCAGTAAAAACACTGGGCGAATTCCTCGCCTTTCTCGGCCAGACGATGGTTGTCCTTTTTCAAACCGTGGTCGAACGCCGCCCCTTACGGTGGAACGCCGTGATTCATCAGATGGAGGTGGTCGGTGCCAATGCGCTCGGCATTGTCGGGCTACTGTCGTTTCTTGTCGGCATTGTGCTGGCGCAGCAGGGCGCGGTTCAGCTTCGGCAATTTGGCGCTGAAATTTTCGTCGTCAACCTGATCGGGCGTTCGGTCGTTCGCGAGCTCGGCATTCTGCTTACCGCGATTATGGTCGCCGGACGATCGGGGTCGGCCTTTGCCGCCCAGATCGGATCGATGAAATTGAACGAAGAAATCGACGCGATGGGATCGATCGGCATGTCGTCGGTCGAAGTTCTGGTCCTGCCCCGTGTCATCGCGATGGTTATCATGCTCCTCTTGCTGTCGTTCTTTGGCGCGGTCATGGCAATTATCGGCGGCGGGCTGTTCTGCTGGGTCAGCCTCGGGATCCCGCCAACGAGCTTTGTGCAGCGAATTCAAGATGTCACGCCGATCAGCGACCTCGTCATCGGCATGATCAAGGCACCAATCTTCGGTTTCATCATCGCTGTTACCGGGTGTTTCCAGGGGATGCAGGTCAGCGGCAACGCCGAATCGGTCGGGGTGCGAACGACCCAGGCCGTAGTCCAGTCGATCTTCCTCGTGATCGTGCTCGACGCGTTCTTCGCCGTATTCTTCACCGCGCTCGGCTACGTCTGATGGCCGACGCCACGCCCCCCCTCCCGACGAATGATCCAATCGCGAAAGGCGGGCCGGATGACATCGTTATTCGCGTCAAGAACTTGCAGAACAATTTCGGCACGCAGAAGGTCCACACCGACGTCAACCTCGAGGTACGGCGTGGCGAGATCATCGGCATCGTCGGCGGCTCGGGAACCGGCAAGTCGGTTCTGATGCGGTCGATCATCGGGCTGCAGATTCCCGATGGAGGCACGATCGAAGTTCTCGGCCGTGATGTCGCGACGCTCGACGCCGAGGCGGCAAAGGACCTGCGTCGTCGCTGGGGCGTATTGTTCCAGAACGGAGCCTTATTCTCGTCGCTTACGGTTGCCGAAAACATCGAAGCGCCCATGCGCGAATTCTTTCACCTCGATCAGACGTTGATGGATGAAATCGCCAGTTACAAGATTGCCATGGTCGGCCTGCCTGACATCGCCGGCATGAAATTCCCCAATGAATTGTCGGGCGGGATGCGTAAGCGTGCCGGTCTTGCCCGTGCGCTCGCGCTTGACCCCGAATTGCTGTTCCTTGATGAACCTACCGCCGGGCTCGACCCGATCGGGGCGGCAGCCTTCGATGAACTTATCAAGCTGATGCGCGACACGATCGGCCTGACCGTTTTTCTCGTTACTCACGACCTTGATACCCTTTATGCGATCTGCGACCGCGTCGCCGTGCTCGGCGACGGCGTCATGCTGAAAGTTGGAACGATCCCGGAACTAATCGCGTTTGATCATCCGTGGGTGCGCGAGTACTTTTCGGGGCCGCGCGGACGGGCAGCGGCGGCCGCAGACGCCGTGCCGCACTCGGCTAGCGACAATGACCGCGATGCGGCACGGGCGATAGAAGCAGGCGCCACGACAGCGGACGCGCGTGGCGAAACCGCACCGGTTGAACAGGGAGCGCAATGAACGTGGTGACGACCTTTTATCCCTCCCTCGTCTCCCGATCGGCGAACGCGATCCAGACCATGGTCGGGGAACTGACGTAATGGAAACTCGCAGCAACTATGTTCTGGTCGGTGGCGTCGTTCTCGCGCTGACCTTCGCCCTGTTTGCCTTTGTCCTTTATCTGGCGAAGTTCTCAGGCGCGGAAAAGGACCAATACGACATATTCTACCGGCAATCGATCAGCGGCCTCGCGATCGGGGCGCCGGTCCAGTTCAAGGGTGTCCCCGTCGGTGAGGTGAAGGAAATCGCCCTCCTCCCCCGCTCGCCCGACGCCGTCCGCGTCCGTATCGAGATCAAGGCGGATACGCCGATCCTGCACGGCACCACCGCACAAATTGAAAGCGTGGGCTTCACCGGCGTCAGCCAGATTCAGTTGGCTGGGTCGATGGCGGGCGCGACCCCAATCGACGAGCCGGGTCCGTTCGGCGTTCCCGTTATTCCGCCGCGCGCCGGTGCGCTTGGCCAGCTGTTGGCCAGCGCCCCTGAACTCCTCAACAATGTGTCGGCCCTGACCGCGTCACTCAACGAGCTGCTTAATCCAGCCAATCGTAAATCGCTCGGCAACATTCTCGTCTCAACCGATCGGCTGACCGGCAGCCTTGCCGACCGGGGGCCGGAAATCGCGGCAACGCTCGTCGAAATGCGCGCGACATTGAAACAGGCAACTGTCGCGGCGCAGGCCGTGACGCAACTGACCGCGCACGCCGATACGCTGTTGACGACCGACGCTAAACCTCTCGTCCACGACCTCGCTTTGACCGCCGCGCACGCCAACGCGACACTCGGTCGGCTCGATGCGGTCGTTGCCAGCGCGCAGCCGGGGATCGACACATTCACGACGCAGACGCTGCCTGAAACAGCACAGCTGCTGCGCGAGGCGCGCGACGCGACCGCACAGCTCGGTGCGATCGCTGCAAAGCTCGACGAAGACCCCGCCGGAGCGCTGATCGGTGGGCGCAAATTACCAGAATATACCGCGCCAGGTTATGTGCCGCCGAAGAAGGGCAAGAAATAATGCGTGCGTTTTCACTCGGCTTTGCCGTCGCCGCGCTTGGGGCACTCGCCGCCTGCGGCCCGCTTGTCCAGATTGGCGGCAATGCCAAAGCCCCGGCATCGCTGCTCGCGCTCCGTGCGACCGCCGTCCCGCTCACCACCGCGACCACGACGACCGACCCCAAGGCGACCGTTCTGGTTCTCGTTCCGGCCGTGCCCGGAACGCTCCAGACGCTGCGGATTCCCGTCCTGACGAGCGACACCACGGTCGAGTATCTGACCGGCGCGACATGGGCCGAGCAACCCAACCGCGAATTTCAGCACGTCCTCGCCGACACCATTGCGGCGAAGGGGGTCCCCGTTCTCGATCCGCGTCAGGCGACGGCGGCAAGCGGACGGACGTTATCGGGAACGCTACTCGATTTTGGCCTCGACGTTCGTAACCCGGCAAGCGCGGTCGTCCGCGTTCGCTTCGACGCCGCGCTGACCGGCGCTGGCAAAACACCCTTCGCGCTTCGCCGCTTCGATGCCAGTGTCCCGGTCGTCAGCCAGAATCCGACCGACGTCGCGATCGCACTCAATACCGCGGCGAACCAGGTCGCCGCCGAAGTCGCTGCATGGGTCGCGCGCTAGCTCGGCGTCCGAACAACTGATCGATCACGGCAGGCATGCAACGAATTGTACAAATAGGTTGGCTGCCGGTGTATAAAGTATTCGCAGCCGCGCCACGCGCCCGTGATCTCCCCGTTCCGCAGAGCGCCGCAGGCAGTTCACGGTAGCATCACGGAAGCAAACCAATGTCGCGCTAGGGTTTTCGCCCATATGGCTCGGGAATACGCTAACCAGCGAGGCTCTTTTGTACGATCTCGAAGACATCGCGCGAAAGGTTGCGTTCGGCTGCAATCCGCTCGAGTTCGGTACGCATCAGTGCTCCGCGAACCGTGTCGAAGCGGCGCCACCGCCCCAGCGGCAGAACCAATCGCGCCGCCGCACCGGGGTTGCTCCGTCCGATCGAAATTACCTCATCGGCCAGAAAACGATAGGCTTCGCCACCGATCGCGTGAAAGCGAATCTGATTAACGCCAAACGCGCCGAGCAATGACCGAAGCCGGTTGGGGTTTCCGGGGTTGAAATCGGGATGCTGGCGCAGCGCGACAACGCGGTCGAACGTGTCGGCCTGCATCGACATAGCCTGAACGCTAAACCATTTGTCGATGACGAGCGGATCGGACCGGTGGCGATCATAGAACCATGCCAAGGCCGCATCGCGACGTTCGACCGAGCCATTGACGAGCGCCGCCAGCGCCGCGATCCGGTCGGTCATATTGTCTGACCCGACCAGCTGCATCCACGCCGCCTCGGCAGCATCCGCGCTCTGCCCGACCATCAAGTAACCCAGGGCGACATTCCGTAGCGCCCGTCGCCCCTTGGCCTCGGGCGTCAACTCGTGACGATTGCTGCTATTGCCATGATACGCCGCCCATAATTCGTCGTGCAGGCTCAATGCGATCGCCCGACGCGCCGCTTGGCGCCGACGGTGGATGGCATCGACGTCGACGCTCGCAGCCGCGTCGCCGATCACCGCCTCGGTCGGCAGCAGAATCGCCTCGGCGGTAAATTCGGGTTCAAGCGCCGCGCCGAGCGTCGCCTTGACCGTCGCAACAAGGTCCGCAGGGTCGTCGTCACCCGACAAAATCTGTAGCGCAAGCCGTTGCGTCGCTTCCCATCGCGCAAAGGGATCGTCGTCGTGCGCGGCGAGCAGCGCCAGATCGGCGCGCGACTGATCTGCGACGACAATTACCGGAGCGGAGAAACCCCGGTTTAACGACATCAACGGCGGTTCACCAATGTCGGTGAAGACGACTTCCTCGCTGCCATCGACCGTAACAACGTGCTCGTCGCCAAGACGTTCGCCCGTTACCCGGTCGAGCAGCGCGATTCGGAACGGCATCGCCATCGGTAGCTTGTCAGGCTGCCCCGGCGTCGGCGGCACCGTCTGAGTCAACCGCACCCTCGCCGTCGCCGTCGCGGCATCATGGCTCAGGCCGACAGTGATACGCGGTGTCCCGGCCTGAGCGTACCAACGGCGAAAAGACCCAAGATCGCGCCCCGACGCCTCAGCCATGACGTCCAGCCAATCG
>JBBRQR010000020.1:0-17217 GCA_038226115.1 Sphingomonadales bacterium
CGTCCTCGTCCACAAACTCGGCGACACGCTCGCGAACCTTTCGTTCCGGCTGCTGTTCCACGATCTTGGCTTCACCAAAAGCGAGGTCGCCTTTTACGATGTTGCCCTCGGTCTCGTCGCCCTGCTCGTCGGCGTCTTTGTCGGCGGGATCGTCTATTCGCGCCTCGGCCTGCGTCGTGCGGTGCTGGTCAGCCTCGTCCTGATGATGGTGTCGAACCTCAGCTTCGCCGCGCTTGCCGCCGCCGGCCACTCGAACATGGGCATGGCGCTCGCAATCGGCTTTGAAAACTTCACCAGCGGCCTCGGTGGGGTCGCGGTCGTCGCCTATCTGTCGGCGCTGTGCGACCTGCGCTTTACCGCGACGCAGTTCGCGTTGCTGTCGGCGGCGGCATCGATCCTTGGGCGGACGATCACCGGCACGAGCACCGGCGCGGTGATCGAGGCGCTCGGCTATGTCAATTTCTATCTGCTGACGACGGTCGCCGCGCTGCCGGGCATCCTGATCTACCTGTACATGCTCCGCCGCGGGCTGATCGACGAGGGTCCGCGCGGGGATGGCGAAAGCGACAGCGACCGCGAGGGGCGCATCGCTGGCAACGAACCGGTCGTATAAGTTACACTGTCATAATTGCGCGGTAGACGCCGGGCCTTGGGCGCGGCGACAGGGATAGGTCGATGGGTTTCGCGAAACAGCAAGCGACGGCGGTGGCGGCGCACCTGCTCGCCGCAACGCCGCACCTCCACCGCTCGGGGCAACTCGATGTCCGGCTGGCGACGTCGGAGGCCGAAGTCGCGGCGGCGCAGGCGCTCCGCTATCAGATTTTCTACGACGAGATGGGGGCGACGCCGTCGGCAGCGATGGTCGCGGCGAAGCGCGATGTCGACAGCTACGACGCGATTTGCGACCATTTGCTCGTCATCGACCACGGGATGCCTGGCGACGGGCCGCACGTCGTCGGCACCTACCGCCTCCTCCGCCAGGTCGTCGCGGCGATGAACCACGGCTTCTACTCGGCGGGCGAATACGACCTGTCGCCGCTGATCGCGCAATCGGCGGAGGGCGGGCAGTTGCTCGAACTCGGGCGCAGCTGCGTCGCCCCGGCGTACCGGACCAACACGACGATCACCCTGTTGTGGCGCGGGATCGCGAGCTATCTCCAGACGCACGCGATCGGGCATATGTTCGGCTGCGCCTCGCTCCACGGGGCCGATCCACGCGTCCACGCCGCCGAGCTCAGCTATTTGTACCACCACCACCTCGCCCCGCCCGAACTTCGCGCCCGCGCGCTCGGCGATCATTATGTCGCGATGGACCGGCTGCCCGCGACCGCTTACGACCAGCGCGCCGCCGCAAAGGCGCTGCCGCCGCTCGTGAAGGGCTATCTGCGCGTCGGCGCGATGATCGGCGACGGCGCGTATGTCGACCCGCAGTTCAACACCACCGACGTCTTCGTCGTCATGCCGGTCGAACGGATCACCCGGCGCTACGCCGGACGCTTCGGCGCGGGGGCGAACGACGCGGAGTAGGCGCGAACGACACGAAGTTAGCTTTACTTGTCATCCCCGCCTGCGCGGGGATGACAATATGCGGTGGTGGCGCCCGGTGCCGACCGCCCTATATTCCCCCCGATGACCGCCACGCTCTACAACACTGCGATCCTGCGCCTTGCCGCCGCGATCCCGCTCGCCGGACGTCTCGACGCGCCGCACGCGAGCGTGACGCGGGTGTCGCCGGTGTGCGGCAGCAAGGTCACCGCCGATATCGACGTCGCCGACGGGCGCGTGACGCGCTTTGCCCATGATGTCCGCGCGTGCGCGCTCGGTCAGGCGTCGGCGGCGCTGCTCGGGGCGGGGGTGATTGGCGCGACCCCGGCGGCGCTCGCCGGAGCGCGCGATGATCTGGCCGCGTATCTGAAGGGTGACGCGGCGACGCCGGGTTCGTGGCCGGGGCTGGAGATCTTCGACCTCGCCCGCCCGCATACCGCGCGGCATGGGTCGATCCTGCTCGCTTTTCAGGCGGCCGCCGACGCGGCGTCGGCCGCCGCCGCCTGACCCGCGAAACCATTTTCCTACGCGCATGATCGCGCCTATGCGGTTGACGGACACGACAACCGGGAAGTTCAAACCATGACGACGAGCACCGAAATCCGCCTGAAGAGCCGCCCGGTCGGGATGCCCGCTGCCGCCAACTTCGAAAGCGCGACCGTCGACGTCGCCGCTCCCGGCGCGGGCGAAGTCCTCGTCCGCAACCATTTCATGTCGGTCGATCCGTATATGCGCGGGCGGATGTACGACCGCGCCAGCTACGTCCCGCCGTTCCAGATTGGTGAGGCGCTGCAGGGCCACGCCGTCGGCGAAGTCGTCACCTCGAATGCCGACGGCTTTGCCCCCGGCGATCTGGTGTCGTCGATGTTTGGCTGGCGCGAGGCGTTCACCGTCGCTCCCGCGAATTTCGCCGCGATGCCGGCGATGTTCAGCAAGCTGCCCGTCATCCCCGGCATCAGCCCGAGCGCGTTCCTCGGCGTCCTCGGAATGCCCGGCCTGACCGCGTATGCCGGCCTGCTCGAAATCGGCGCACCCAAGCCCGGCGACACGGTGTTTGTCAGCGGCGGGGCCGGGGCCGTCGGCAGCCTCGTCGCGCAGATCGCCAAGATCAAGGGCTGCACCGTCGTTGCCACGGCGGGCAGCACGGCGAAATGCGACTGGCTGCGCTCGGTCGGCGTGGACCACGCGATCAATTACAAGGACGGCAATCTTCTCGCGCAGGTCCAGGCGGCGGCCCCCAAGGGCATCGACGTCTATTTCGACAATGTCGGCGGCGAGCATCTCGAGGTCGCAATCGAGGTTGCACGTCAGGGTGCACGCTTCGCCGAATGCGGCATGATTTCGGAATATAACGCGACCGAGCCCGCCCCCGGCCCGCGCAACATGATCCAGATCGTCGGCAAAAGCCTCAAGATCCAGGGGTTTATCGTCAGCAACCTCAGCCATCTCCAGCCACAGTTCATCGTCGATATGGGCCAGTGGCTCGGCGAAGGCCGGATCAAGTGGGAGGAAACGGTGATGACCGGCATCGCCGCCGCCCCCGACGCCTTCATCGGCCTGTTCTCGGGCGGCAACACCGGCAAGATGGTGGTCAAGCTGTAGCGCAGGAGCGCGTTAGTTTCATGCGCGTGGTCGTGAACTTCGTGTGAACTTCGCGTCGGCGTAGCGGGTCAGCCGTAGTGCGCGAGCCGCAAGCCGGCCCGCGGCCAGCGGCACCTGGCGAGCTTGCCGGTGGTTGACAGCGTGACCCACGCGTCCATCATGTCGTCGCCGCCAAAGGCGATGTTGGTCGTCAGCAGGTCGGGGAAGGCAAAGTCCTCCTGTGCGCCGGTCACGGGGTCGACGCTGCAGATGCCGGGGCGCTCCACGAGCGTCGCCACGGCGATGCGCCCGTCGGCCTCGATCGCAAGGCTGTCGAGATAGGTGTAGCCGGGGAAGCTGGTCACGACACGCCCCGGCAGCGCGGGGAGCGGCGACGGCGCGACGGTGCCGGGGCCGGTGACGTCGAACGCCAGCAGCAGCCGCGCCTGGGTGCATGCGGTGTAGACCGTCTTGCCATCGGGCGACAGGCCGACGCCGTTCATATTCGGCCCGTGGACCGCGCAGACGATGCCCGAACCGTCGGCGTGGGCGTAGAACAGCCCGCCCGAGTCGGTCGAATGCGCGCGGTGCTTGCCAAGGTCGGTGAACCAGAAGCCGCCGTCGGCATCGAAGACGATGTCGTTCGGCCCCGACAGCGGGTGGCCGTCGCATGCGTCGTACAGCCGCTCGACCTTGCCGGTGCCGAGGTCGATCCGCTCGATCCGCCCGGTCGTGTAGTCGTCGGGGGCGCCGCCCGGCAGGAGCAGCCCGCCGTCGTCGCTCCATGTAAAGCCGCCGTTGTTGCACAGGTACAGTGCGCCGTCGGGGCCGAGCGCGAGGCCGTTGGGGCCACCGCCGGGCGTCGCGATCACCTCGTGCCGCCCGTCGGGCCGGACGCGCGTTACCCGACCCGCCTTGATCTCGACGACGACGACCGATCCATCCGCGAACCACACCGGTCCTTCGGGAAAGGCCAAACCTTCGGTGACGATCGTATGGGCGTGCATGGCGGTCTCTCCCAGCGCCGGTCTAAAGCCGACATCGGCCAAGGCTAGCACGCGAATGTCGTGGCGCAACAGGGTCGGCACGCCGAATTGCTGTTCCCCTTTCACCCCATAGGCCGTATCGCTCGACCGTCGCCATTCCGGGAGCCGCCATGACCTTCGCCGCTGCCGCCATTGCCGTCGCCTTCGCGGTCATCGCTCTTGCGATTGGTTGGCTTATCTGGGGCCGTCCGGCGGCGGCCGCGCGACGCGCTGCGACCGACGCCGCTGCCGCCCTCGCCGCCGCGCAGGCCGAGGTCGTCGACTACCGCGTCCGAATCGGCAGTCACGCCGTCGAGGTGGCGGCGCAACAGGCGCGGATCGCCGAACTCGCCGTCGTCGAGCGGGCGCACGCCACCGCGAACGCCGACCTCGCCGCACTCCGCGCGACTCAGGCCGAGCGCGACGCCGCCCATGCGCGCCAGCTCGCCGACCTGCACACGGCGTTCGCCGGACTTGCCGCGACCGCCCTCGACGGCGCGCAGGCCGCTTTTGCCGAACGCGCCGAGGCGGTGCTTATTCGCCACCGCGAAGTTGCCGGGGCAGGCCTCGACGCCAACCGTGCCGCGCTTGCCGAACTGCTCGCGCCGATGGCGACGACGCTCGGCCAGTATGCGACCAAGCTCGACGAGATCGAGAAGGTCCGCGCCGAGGGCTATGGCGCATTGAACGCGCTCCTCGATCAAGTGGCGAAGGGGCAGGACCGCGTGACCGGCGCGACCGCGCGGCTCGAAACCGTGCTGCGCTCATCGGGCAAGGCGGCGGGGCGGTGGGGCGAGGAACAGTGCCGCAATGTCCTCGAAATGGCGGGGCTGGTCGAAGGCATCGACTATGTCGCGCAAACCGCCGACGGCAGCGACGATAACCGCCGCCCCGATTTCATCATCACCCTACCCGGCGACCGCAAACTGGTCATCGACGTCAAATGCTCGATCGACGCGTATAGTTCGGCGGTCGACGCCGCGACGCCCGAGGAGCGCGACCGCCACCTCGCCGCCCATGCCCGCGCGATTCGCAACCACGCCACCGGCCTCGCGGGCAAGGCGTATGAGAAAAGCGTCGGCGGCGCGGTCGATTTCGTCGTCCTGTTTGTCCACGGCGAAAACCTGCTCGCCGCCGCCTTCGAACACGACCGGACGTTGATGACCGATTTCATGGCGAGACGGCTGGTGCTGGCGGGCCCGATCAACCTGATCGCGGTGGCGCGAACGGTAGCGGCGATGCGCGACCAGGCGCGGCTGGCGAAACAGGCGGCCGAAATCGCCAAGCTCGGGCGCGATCTGTACGACACGCTGCGGCTGATGGGCGGCAACTTCAACGCGGTGCAAAAAGGGCTCGAAAGCGCGGTCGTCAACTGGAACAAGTTGGTTGGGCAGGCCGACGGGCGGTTGCTGACGCGCGCGAAGCGATTCGAGGCGCTCGGCGCAACGACTGGACTCGATGCGATCCCCGAACTGAAGCCGGTCGAGACGATGCCGTTGCTCGCGGTCAACCTCGGCGGCGGGACGCTGGCCGCCGAATAGTGCCAACGCGGCGCGACTCGGTCTGTCCTACACGCGCGGTCTATGTCATTGTCTCCGAGTCGAGTCGGCAATGATCGGTGCATCCAGCCGACGCCGATGATTTCGCTCCCGCGCCGAATGGTTTTTCGGTGGATCGGGGCGCAAACGAAAATCGCGCGACAAATGTGTCAACCGTGTCAACTTAAGCGCAGAGGCGCGGGGCCGAGGCGATACTTTGGGCCGCGCACGGGGAATGATGCGGCAGGCGGCGCGCCGGTCGGTGATGGTGCCCACGGCCGGAATCGAACCGGCACGGCCTTGCGGCCGAGGGATTTTAAGTCCCTTGCGTCTACCGGTTCCGCCACGTGGGCCGGTGCGTCACCCTTAGCCGACGTTGAGGCGTTCGCGTAAGTCCTTGCCGGGCTTGAAATACGGCACCCGCTTGGCATCGACGGCGACTGCGGTTCCGGTGCGTGGGTTGCGCCCGGTCCGCGCCTCACGCGATCGCGTCGAGAACGCGCCAAAGCCGCGCAGCTCGACCCGGCGACCGTCGACCAGCGCGGTCGTGATCGTGTCGAAGATCGTTGCGACGATACGCTCGACATCGCGTTGGGTCAGGTGGGGGTTGGCCGTAGCCAACGCGGTCACCAATTCCGACCGGATCATGCCTTCGTCACCTTCCTGCGACCGCACCCTGGGGCGTGAACTATCCGAATACGCACGAAAACTCGTGATCGACCGAAATCATAACGACGATCTTAACTGATTTACCAGTACAAATTATATTCATGGGCTTTGCGCGCCCGGTAATCGCGGTTAACCTGACCATCTGATCGCGGCGCGCAGGCTGCGCCACGGCGCGGAGGCGAGTGCACCCCTTTCCCTGGATCGACGCCGTCATCGTTCTCGCGTTGATCGGTCTCAACGGCTTTCTGAGCATGGCGGAATTCGCCATCGTTGCGGCGCGGCGACCGCGACTGCGTGGGCTTGCCGCTGGCGGCACGCGCGGAGCGGCAGCGGCGCTGGCACTTGCCGAAAACCCCGCGCGCTTCCTGTCGTCGGCGCAGACCGGCATCACCCTTGTCGCCATTCTCAACGGCGCGTTCTCGGGCACCAGCCTTGCCGGACCGACTGCTGAGCGCCTTGCCGCCGTGCTGCCGATCACCCCGCATCTTGCGGGCGAAATCGGTTTCGGCGTCGTCATTGTCGTCACGACCTATGTCTCGCTGATCGTCGGCGAGCTCGTTCCCAAGCAGTTCGCGCTTCGCTCGCCCGAGCCAATCGCCTGTGCGGTCGCGCCAGCGATGGTCATGTTGACGCGAGTCGCGACCCCGTTCGGCTGGCTGCTCGACCGGACCAGCGCGCTGATCTTCCGCCTGCTCGGCCAGACGCGGGACGCCAACCACGTCGTCACCGAGGAGGAGCTGCGCTCGGTCGTCGCCGAGGCGGAGACGGCGGGCGTGATCGAGGAGAGCGAGCGCCAGATGATCAGCGGCATCATGCGCCTCGCCGATCGCCCGGTGCGCGGCGTGATGACGCCGCGTAACCGGATCGACTGGCTCGACGCCGACGCCAGCGATGCCGAAACCCGCGACGCTTTGGCGAAGACGCCGCACACCCGGTTGCCGGTCGCGGCGGGGTCGGTCGACGATATCATCGGCGTCCTCCAGGCACGCGACGTCGTTGCCGCGCTAATCGAGGGGCGTCCGCTCGACCTGCGCGCGCTCGCCCGACCGGCCCCGGTGCTGCCCGATATGCTCGATGCGATGGACGCGCTCGCCAGCCTGCGCGATGCCGACATCCCGATCGCGCTGGTCCACGACGAATACGGCCATTTCGAAGGCATCGTAACCCCGGCCGACCTGCTCGCGGCGATCGCGGGCGCGTTCCGCTCCGATGTCGACGCTGGCAGCGACCCTCCGGCAGTCGAGCGCAGTGACGGCTCGTGGCTGCTCTCGGGCTCGCTGCCCGCCGACGAGATGGCGGAGCGGCTGGGCCTGACCCTACCACAGTCGCGCGACTATCAGACCGTCGCGGGCTACGTCCTCGCCGAAATCCGCCACCTGCCCGAAACCGGCGAGATGTTCGACGCCGACGGCTGGAGCTTCGAAATCGTCGATATGGACGGTCGCAAGATCGATAAGGTCATCGCCACCTGCCTTGCGCGGGCCGAATGACGCTGCCGCCTGCGCCCGCCCGGCTTCTGCCGTCGCTCGCCGCGTTGAGCGCGGTCGCCGCAATCGCCATCGGTGCGGCGGCGGTCCACGGCGTTACCGATCCAAAGGTCAAGTTGCTGCTCCAGACCGGCGTCCAGTTCCAGTTGCCGCATGCCATCGCGGTCTTTGCCCTGTTGGGCTGGCGCGACACCCCGGCGGTTCGCGGCGGCGCATGGGCGGTGCTGATCGGTAGCCTGATCTTTGCCGGAACGCTCGACGCGCTCGCGCTGGGCAGCTCGCGCTGGATCGGCGCGATCACGCCGGTCGGCGGGTCGGCGATGCTGTTCGGCTGGCTCTGGCTTGCACTCGCGCCGTTCGTGCCCGCGCGGCGCGGCTAGATCGGCGCGACGACCGTTCCCGAACACGTCCCGAAGCCGATCGGCACAAAGCCTTCGGCCTGCGCGCGGGCCGACAGGGTGATTGCATCGCCGTCGTCGAGGAACGACCGTGTTTCGCCGCCGGGCAGCGCGAAGGGTGCGGTGCCGTTCTGGCTCAGCTCCATCAGGCTGCCACAACTTGCCCGGTCGGGGCCGGACAGAGTGCCGGTGCCGAGCAGGTCGCCGGGGTTGAGTGCACAGCCGTTCGAGGCGTGGTGGGCGACCATCTGGGCAACCGTCCAGTACATGTGCCGCGCGGCGCTCGCGGCGAGGCGAACCGGCGAAGTGCCGGACGCGCGCATTGCCGCCGTGCTCAGGTCGACGAACAGGTCGATGGCGAAGGCTCCCGACGCCTGATCGGCGGCGTCGTTGAGGTATGGCAGCGGCGCGGGATCGCCGTCGGGGCGCGGCGGCTGAGCGATTCGGAACGGGGCGAGCGCCTCTGCGGTCACAATCCACGGCGACACGCTCGTCAGGAAGCTTTTGGCGAGGAACGGCCCAAGCGGGACATACTCCCATGCCTGCAAATCGCGCGCCGACCAGTCGTTGAGTAGGCCGAGACCGGCGATATGATTGCTCGCGTCGGCGATGGCGATAGACTGCCCGAGCGCGTTGCCGCCACCGATCCACACCGCCATCTCAAGCTCGAAGTCGAGGCGGCGGCTGGGGCCGAAAATGGGGTCGGCGTCGGTTGGGGCTTTGCGCTGACCGTTCGGACGTACGACCGGCGTTCCCGATGGACAAACCGTCGACGCGCGCCCGTGGTAGCCGATGGGGACGTATTTATAGTTCGGCAGCAGTGGCTGATCGGGACGGAACAGCGCGCCGATCGCCCGCGCGTGGTGAATGCCGACATAGAAATCGGTGTAATCGCCAATCGCGGTCGGCAGGCGCATGGCGGCGTCGGTTGCCGCTCTCAAATGGGGTTCGACCGCAAGCCGATGGGCCGGATCGGTCAGCAGCTCCGAAAGCCGGGCGCGCAGCCGTCGCCGTGCTCCGACGTCGGCGAGGAGCGGGTTGAGGATCGGTCCCGCGACCAACGGCGTGAGGTCGGCATCGAGAACGCCCGCCGTCACCAGCCCGAACAGGTCGACGACATGGTTGCCGATGGCCGTGACCGCGCGCGGCGCCGCTCCCGCAAGGCTGGCGATGCCGAGCGGCAGGTTCTGTACCGGGAAGTCGTGCCCGGCGGGGACATCTACCCAGCTCGTCAGCGCGGTATCGTGGGTCGCGTCGATCATTGCAGCTTTGCCTTGGGAAAATCGGCCCACACCGCGTCATAGTCGGGCTGGAGGTGCGGCGACGCCAGTGCGGCGGCGGCGGGACGGAAAACGTGACGGCTTTCGACCATGAACGCCATCGTGTCGGTCAGCTTGTGCGGGCGGAGGTCGGCGGCGACGGCGGCGGCATAGCTCGCGGCGTCGGGGCCGTGGCTGCTCATCGCATTGTGGAGCGACGCCGCACCCGGGGCAAAGCCGCCCGCCTTGGCATCGTAGCTGCCCTCGATCAGCCCCATGAATTCGCTCATGCTGTTGCGGTGGAACCACGGCGGGCGGAACGTGTCCTCGGCGACGAGCCAGCGCGGCGGGAAAACGACGAAGTCGGCGTTCGCACTGCCGGGCGTGTCGCTCGGCGAGGTGACGACAGTGAAGATCGACGGGTCTGGGTGGTCGAAGCTGATGCTTCCGATCGTGTTGAACCGCGCAAGGTCGTAACGCCACGGCGCATGATTGCCGTGCCATGCGACGACATCGAACGGGCTGTGGCCCAGCGTCGTCGTCCATGACCTGCCCTGAAAGCGGTGGACGATCTCCCACGCACCTTCGTCTCCGGTGAACGCTGCTGTCGGCGTCTCGAAGTCTCGCGGATTGGCGAGGCCGTTCGAGCCGATCGGGCCGAGGTCGGGGAGGCGGAACGGCGCGCCGTAATTCTCGGCGACATAGCCGCGCGCCGGACCGACGGGCAGCTCGACCGCGAAGCGGACCCCGCGCGGGATGCACGCGATCTGCCGCGGTGCAACGTCGAACACGCCGAATTCGGTGACGAGGCGGAGCGTCCCCGACTGCGGGACGATCAGCAGTTCACCGTCGGCGTTGCTCAATGCGCGGCGCACCATCGAGGCGGTGATGGTGAAGCCATGGACAGCAACGCCGCTCGCCGTCGCGACATCGCCGTTACCCGCATAGGTCGTTAGCCCATCGATGAAATCGACGTCGCCCGCCGGGAGCGGCAGCGGGTCCCAGCGCAGACGGTTGGGCGACGGCGGCTCGGCGAACGGCGCGCTGACCCAACCGGTCGAGTCGGCGTACGGCACGAACGCCGGATGCTGCGCGGTCGGGCGCAGGCGATACAGCCACGACCGGCGGTTGTCGGCGCGCGGCGCGGTAAAGGCGGTGCCGCTCAACTGTTCGGCGTAAAGGCCGAAGGCGACGTGCTGTGGTGAATTGCGCCCGACCGGGAGCGCGCCGGGGACTGCCTCGCTCGCGAAATGGTTGCCGAAGCCGATCAGCATCTAGCGGTTGGTGAGTTTCGGCTTGAGCCCGTTCGCGCTCGCCGTGATCCAGTCGTGGAGCGCGGCGCCGTCGGCGACGATCTCGGTCGGCAAGACGACATAGGATTTGCTCGGCGGCGCGTCGGGTTCATACTGCAGCGGCTTGGCCCCCGGTAGCGCGAGCGCGCGGGCGTGTTCGCTGCCCGCAAATTTCAGCGCCAGCCCGACGTCGGACAGCGACGCGAAGACGACTTCGCCGGCATAGCCCATGACTCCGCCGAACATCTTGCGGAACGACAATTCTATGTCGGGCGCAGCCGCGAGCATCCGCGCCTGCAGGTCGGCGGGAACGTTCGCCGTCACGCCGCGACCGGCTCGGGCTTTCCGGAGATGACGCCGCGCCGGACCTGATCGAGTTCGAGCGACTCGAACAGCGCCTTGAAATTGCCTTCGCCGAAGCCGTCGTTGCCCTTGCGCTGGATGATCTCGAAGAAGATCGGGCCGACCATGTTCTCGGTGAAGATCTGCAAAAGCAGTCCGCCGCCGGTCTCGGGCGCGCCGTCGATCAGGATGCGGCGCGACCGCATCTCGGCGACGTCGTGGCCGTGGCCGGGCAGCCGCGCGTCGATCAGATCGAAATAGGTGTCGGGCGAATCCTGAAAACGAATGCCGTTCGCGCGCAGTTTATCGACGGTCTCGAAGATGTCGTCGGTTGCGAGCGCGAGGTGCTGGATGCCCTCGCCCTTGTACGCGCGGAGGAACTCCTCGATCTGGCTGTGCTCATCCTGGCTTTCGTTGAGCGGGATGCGGATCTTGTCGTCGGGCGCGGTCATCGCCTTGGAGAACAGCCCCGTCGACTGGCCCTCGATGTCGAAATAGCGGATCTGGCGAAAGCCGAAGATGCGTTCGTAGAACTCGGCCCAATGTGCCATCCGCCCCCGATTGACGTTGTGCGTCAGGTGATCGAGCGTGTGGAGGCCGACGCTATGATCGTCGACGCCAGCCCCGGTCGGGCGGAAGTCGATGTCGTAGATCGCATGCTCACCCGCCTGGTCGACGAGGTACAGGTTCGACCCGCCGATGCCTTCGATCGCGGGGATGTTGAGCTCCATCGGACCGACCGGGCCGGTCACCGGCGTCGCGCCGCGCGTCGTCGCCATGGTCAAAGCGCGACCCGCGTCGGCGACCCGGAACGCCATCGCGTTCGCGCTCGGGCCATGCGCGTTGCGGAATTCGGCCGCCTGCCCCGTCGTGTCCATGTTGAGCAGGAAGTTGATGCCGCCCTGCGCGTAGCGGCGGACGTCCTTCGACCGATGCGTCGCGACATGGGTGAAGCCCATCGCCTCGAACAGCGTCGCCAGCGCGGCAGGATCGGGGCCGGTGAACTCGACGAACTCGAAGCCGTCGAGGCCCATGAAATTATCGGTCATCGCCGGTCCTTGACGCACGCACTAATTGCGGAAGCTCGGGTCGAGCCGGTCCATCTTGCGAAGCAGCGCGGGCCACGCGAGACGATCGGCAATCGCCGATAGCCCGCCCTTGCCCTGTTCGGCGGTCTTTTCCGGCGCGCCCTGATTGGGGTGGTACAGGTTGGCGACGCCCCCCGACAGCGCCATGATTTGCGCCTCGCACGCGCGCTCGAGGAAATACATCTTGATGAAGCATTGCGCGACATTGGTCCCAACGGTCAGGGTGCCGTGGTTGCGCAGGATCATCGCGTCCTTGGTCCCCATGTCGGCGACCAGCCGCTCGCGCTCGTCGAGGTCGAGCGCGACGCCCTCGAAATCGTGATAGGCGACCTGATCGCGCACCAGCATCGCCGTCTGCGTCAACGGCATCAGCCCCTCCGCCTGCGCCGACACCGCCTGTCCGGCAGGGGTGTGGAGATGCATGACGGCATTGGCATCGTCGCGCGCCATGTGGATCGCCGAATGGATCGTGAAGCCGGCAGGATTGACCGGCGAGGTCGTCGCCATCACCGGACGTCCCTCGACGTCGATCTTGACGAGGCTCGACGCGGTAATTTCCTCGAACATCAGATTATACGGGTTGATGAGGAAATGATGGTCGGGGCCGGGGACGCGCGCCGACAAATGGGTGAAGATCAGGTCGTCCCAGCCAAAATGCGCCACCAATCGATAGGCAGCGGCGAGATCGACGCGGATCGCCCATTCGGCCTCGCCGACTTCGGTCCGAACATCATCGACGGTCTTGAGGACGGTGGCCATGCGACTCTCCCAAGGAACTTTGGTGCTTAATGCGCCCGCTGTGGCGGGTCGGCAAGCGTGACGTCGGCAAGCGGATGGCGCGTGTTGACGATTTCGACCAAGCCCGCGCGCGCGACATGGGTGTAGATCTGCGTCGTCGCGATATCGGCATGGCCGAGCAGCGTCTGGAGCGTGCGAAGATCGGCCCCGCCTTCGAGCAAGTGGGTCGCAAAGGCGTGGCGGAGGACGTGCGGGCTGATCCGGTCGGGCGGAATGCCAGCGTCGGCGGCGAGCGCCTTGATTAACTGGAACAGCCGCACGCGCGACAAATGCTTGGCCCCGCTCGGGAAGAGAAAGCGTTCGTCGACGGCGGTGTTCGCGGCATGGGCGGCGACGGCAGCGAGAGCGCGGCTGCCGATCGGGATCAGCCGTTCCTTGCCGCCCTTGCCCGCTACGATCGCGTGCCCGCGCCCCGGTTGAACCGCGTGGCGCGGCAGGCCGACGACTTCGGTCGCGCGCAGCCCCGAGCCGTACAGCAGCTCGACGAGCGCGGTCAGGCGGACGGTCGCAGTTGTCGGTGCGCGGTCGGCGAGGGCGGCGAACAGACGCTCGATGTCACCCGCCGCAAGCGACTTGGGCAGCGGGCGGGCACGCGCGGTCTTGGGCAGCGCGGCTGTCGGTTCGTCCGGGCGCAGCCCTTCGCGGCGCATGAAGGCGAAAAACCCTCGCAGCGCCGATCCCTTGCGCTGGAGTGAGGCGCGGGCGAGGATGCGCCAACCATGGCTCAGCTGCGCAAGGTCGTCGTTGGTCGCCAACGCCAGCTTCCCGCCAAGCGCCGCGCTCGCGCCGTCGAGGTCGCGGCGATAGGCGAGGATGGTATTCGCCGCCGAACCCCGCTCGGCGGCGCACATGTCGAGGAACAGCGCGATCGCGCGCGCGTCGGTGACCGGCTCGGCGGCTGTCACCCCCGCGTCACGGCTTCGGCGGCGAGCATCCGCGCCTCGTGGCCGCGCCCTGCGGCGACCCATGCGGCGACGATGTGGCGAAGATGGGCAGGCGGCACGCTGTGCCAGTTCGTCTGGAGGCCGGTAGCGGCGAGGACGGCGATTTCGCCCGTTCGCCGTGCGCTTCCCGCCGTGTCGATCGCGCGAGTCCAGCTGTTCACGAGCGGAGCGAGTCCCATCTCGCCGCGAGCCCGGTCCCACGCCGCGCCGCGCGCGCTGCCCAGCCCGTCGAGCGCGGCGAGAAACAACGCCGCGCGGTGGGGGGAGACGTCCTTCGCCCACGCCGAAAACTGCGCGGGCGACACCGGGATGCCGCCGTTGGCCCCGACCGCGAGCAGCGCCCATGCCGCCCGGCTCGGCGCGTCATCGCCCGCCGCGACGACCGGCCACCACCGCGCGGCGCGCTCCTCGATCCCGACCGCAAGCATAGCAGCGATCAAATTAGGAGCGTCGGCGGCGAGGCTGCGATCGACGGGCAGCCGCGCGGCGGCCACCCCGGTTTCGATCAGCGCGGCATAGCGTCCGCCCTCCCCCGCGTCGGCCACGATCGACCGCAGCGCGGCGGCTCGCGCCGCCGTCGTCGGTGCGGCATAAGCATCGCGCAGCCTTCCCGCCGGGGCGGCATCGAGCGCACTGCGGTCGAGACCGGCACTCGCCGCCGCGATGCCGCCGACAAGGTCTTCGGCCGAAGCAATACCGAGCGTTGCGGCTGCCCCGAGCGCGGCGGCACGGGCTTCGGCCGACTGGCCGGGCGCGCGCAACACCCAGCCCCAGCTCGTGCCGCCGGTTGTCGCCGCGAGGTCGGTGAGCAGCGGGAGCGGGATGGCAACCCCGGCGGCCGCCGCGACACCGAAGCGATACGGTGTCAGCGTGCGCACGCTGCTCCAGTCGAGGTTCGCTGCCCGCCCGCGCCCGAGGCTGATCGCGGCGATGCGTTCGCCCAGTTGCAGGTCGAACGGATCGACGACGCCGTGGTGCAGCCGGTCGAAGCCGCTGGCGGCCCCGACATCGTCGCCGATGATCGCCGCGCACATAGCGGTGGCGAGCTTCCACAACGGATCGGTCGAGACCGCCCCGCCGACGTCGGCGATCGGACACAAGCCGGGGACGTCGCCAGCGGCGAGGTCGATCTGGCCGATGATGCGGATCAGCAGCGGCGTCATCCGATCGGGCGGTAGATTGTCGACCAGCGCCTTTGCCGCATCGATTTCGCCCATGGCGAACAGCACCCGTGCGCGATCGGCAATCCCGTTGCTTGCGGCGGTCGGCGCCGCTGTCAGCAGCGCGCGGCGGAGGAAGATATGCGACCAGCGCGACGCGCCGGGCATCGTCAAACGGTGGAGCAGCCCGGTGACAAAGCGGCGGTCGGACCCGGCAAATGCAGCGTCGCCGAAACCGCCGGGGACGGTGATTGTCGCCATTGCGTGGTTGATCGGCACGGCCGCCGGCGCGGGCGGTGGCGCTGCACCCACGGCCATCGGGCCCGGCGGAGCATTGGGCAACTCCGATGCCTGCGGCGCAACCGGCACCGGCACGGCGTCGACCACGGGCGCAACCGGGGTGGCGGTAAATGCGTCGGGCAGCAGCGACTTCGGCGCCGCCGTCGCCGGAGCATCGGCCACCTGGCTCCCCGACGGCTCCGCGATCAGCGCGGTCGCCGCCAACAGCGTGAGCGCGAGGCGGTTAGCGGCCAAGGCGATCGTTCGGGATGACCTGTTCGACATGGTGTGTCGGCGCGGGGACGTCGGCGGTCATCAGCCAGACGGCACCCGCGACGCCGATGACGACGACGGCAACGACAATCCACAACATCACGCGACCCATGACTTCATCCCGACCTGCGCTGCGGGGTTGGCCCCCGGCGCGTGCGGTGTATAGCGTGAAGCCATCGTGGAGTGCGACGCAAAAAACCTTAATCCGGCCCCAGCGCCTGTCCGGCCGACGCGATCGATCGTTCTCGTCGGGCTGATGGGGGCGGGCAAGTCGACCGTCGGGCGGCGATTGGGGACGCGCCTCGGCCTGCCGTTCGTCGATGCCGATGCCGAGATCGAACGCGCAAGCGGGCTGTCGATCGCCGAAATCTTCGAACGCTTCGGTGAGGCGCATTTCCGCGACGGCGAGCGCCGCGTCATCGCCCGGCTGATCGGCGGCCCGGTCAAGGTCATCGCCACCGGCGGCGGCGCCTTCGTTGCGCCCGACACCCGCGCGCTGATACTGGCGAACGCGACCGCCGTCTGGCTCGACGCCGACATTGCGACGTTGGCCGAGCGCGTCCGGCGGCGCGACACGCGGCCCCTGCTCCGCGACCGCGACCCCGCCGAGGTGCTGACCGAGCTCGCCCGCGTCCGCAACCCGCTATACGCCGAAGCGCATATCCACATCAGCAGCAAGCCGACGCCGCACGAGGCAACCGTCCGTGCCATCGTCGCGGCGTTGGCGGCGCACAAATGATCGTCCCCGTCACGCTCGGCGAACGGTCGTACGACGTCGTCATCGCGGCGGGGAGCCTGGTCCGTGCGGGCGAGGTGATTGCCCCGCTGACGCGTTCGCGGGCGATCTCGGTCGTCACCGACGCGACCGTCGCGGCGCTCCATCTGCCTGCGCTGACCGCGTCGCTCGCCGCCGCCGGGCTGACCCCCGAACCGCTGATCATCACGCCCGGAGAGGGCCAGAAGAACTGGCGGACGCTCGAAACCGTCGTCGAGGCGCTGCTCGCGCGCGGAGTCGAGCGCGGCGACGCGGTGGTCGCCTTTGGCGGCGGTGTCGTCGGCGACCTGACTGGCTTTGCCGCCTCTATCCTGCGGCGCGGGTGCCGCTTCGTCCAGATCCCGACGACCTTGCTCGCGCAGGTCGACAGCTCGGTCGGCGGCAAGACCGCGATCAATGCGGCGGCCGGCAAGAACCTGATCGGCGCGTTCCACCAACCGGCGGCGGTCATCATCGATCCCGACCTTCTCGACACGCTCCCGGTGCGTGAACTCCGCGCGGGCTATGCCGAGGTCGTCAAGACCGCGCTGCTCAGCCACGCGGCGTTCTTCGCGTGGTGCGAAGCCAATGGCGCGGCGCTGTTCGCCGGGGACGCGACGGCGCGGGTTCATGCGATTGCCGCCAGCGTCGCCGCGAAGGCCGCGATCGTCGCCGCCGACGAGCGCGAGACCGGCGACATGCGCGCGCTGCTCAACCTCGGCCACACGTTCGGCCATGCGCTCGAGGCCGAGGCGGGGTTCGGCGAGCGGTTGCTCCACGGCGAG